>JAIENF010000019.1 GCA_019751575.1 Burkholderiales bacterium | reverse complement strand
GTAGAAGGTCCCGGTCGTCATCTCGACGATGAGGAGCAGGAAGCCGGCGAGGATCCAGTAGATGTAGTTGCTCATGGCGCCACGGATAATACCTCGTGCGCGCGCGGCGCAGTCC
This sequence comes from Burkholderiales bacterium, assembly GCA_019751575.1. Taxonomy (GTDB): domain Bacteria; phylum Pseudomonadota; class Gammaproteobacteria; order Burkholderiales; family CAIKXV01; genus CAIKXV01. The sequence continues at coordinate 7,456 of JAIENF010000019.1, read as the reverse complement.
TTCAGTTGACGCGCGCGGCCAGCCTTTCCAGTTCGACCACCAGCGACCGCGCATCGTCCGCGTCGGCCGCCTGTGGCGCGAGCTCGAGGTAGCGCCGGTAATCGGCGAGCGCGGCACCGAAGCAGTCGAGCCGGTGATAGAGCCAGCCACGGTCGCGCAGCTCCGAGGCGACGGTCGGGGTCAGCATCAGGATGCGGTCGGCTGCCACCAGCGCATCGCCGAACTGCCCGGCACCGAGGTATACCGCCTTCAGGTTGCGCAGCATGCGGGCGAGGATCTCGCGCCGCGATGCCCCGATCAGGAGCGCAGACACCTCGGCGCGCGACGGCCGGTGGCCCAGGCGCAGCGCACCGAGGCGGCGCTGCAGTTCCTCGATCGACAGCGAGGCACCCGAGAGGAAAGGATCGAGCACGGCCGCGCCATCGGCCAGCGCGCATTTCACGAGGAAATGCTGCGGGAAGGACAACCCGTCCAGCGCCAGTCCGATGCGGCGCCCCACTTCCATGTACACGATCGACAGCGAGATCGGGATGCCGACCCGCCGCTCGAGCACCTCATTGAGGAAACTGTTGCGCGGGTCGGCGAAATCGTCCTGGTTGGGACCGAACCCCTGCTCGTCGAACAGGAACCGGTTCAGCGCGCGGATCCGCTCGACCGCCTCCGCATCCTCCGGCAGCCGCGCGCGCAGCATGGTCGCCAGCGTGTCCAGCCGGGCGAGGTAGTGGTCGATGTCGAGGTCGGGATAGTGCTCCTGTGCGATCAGCAATGCGCCCTCGGCGAGGCTGCCCGCCTCGGCATTGCCCTCGACCAGCCGGCGCAGCCGCTCGGCGGCCTCGACATTGCGCACGACCGGACCGGACGCCGGGGCCGTCACTGCGCGCACCTTGCGGGCCTCATGCCGCGCACTCCCGGTAGTGGTCGAGCTTGCCATCGGCATCGATCGACTCCAGGCGGACGGTGAACCCCCACAGCCGGGCAAGGTGCTTGAGCACCTCGGTGGCATCGGTCGATACCAGCGGCCGGTTGCGGTGGATCAGGTGCCGCAAGACCAGGGAACGGTCACTGTCGCGCTCGTAACGCACCACCTGGATGTCCGGCATCGACACGTCCCGGTTGTAGTGCTCCGCGAGCAGCCGCCGCACGCGGCGGTAGCCTTCCTCGTTGTGGATGCTGTCGATCTCGAGGTAGGACTTCGATTCATGGTCGGCCACCGTGAACAGGCGGAACTCGCGGATCAGCTTCGGCGACAGGTACTGGGCGATGAACGACTCGTCCTTGAAGTTGCGCATCGCGAAATCGAGGACCTTCAGCCAGTCGCCGCCGGCGATGTCCGGGAACCAGTGCCTGTCCTCGTCGGTCGGCGCCTCGCAGATGCGGCGGATGTCGCGCATCATCGCGAAGCCCAGCGCGTAGGGATTGATGCCGCCGTAGCCACGCTCGTCGAAGCCGCGCTGGGTCACGACATTGGTATGCACCTGCAGGAACTCGATCATGAAGCCGTCTTCGAGCTGGCCCTTGTCGTACATCCGGTTCAGCAGCGTGTAGTGCCAGAAGGTCGCCCACCCTTCGTTCATCACCTTGGTCAGGCCCTGCGGATAGAAGTACTGCGAGACCTTGCGCACGATGCGCACGAGCTCCCGCTGCCACGGCGCCAGCTTCGGCGAATGCTTCTCGATGAAGTAAAGGATGTTCTCTTCAGGCTCGGCGGGGAACACGCTGCGCGTGCTGCCGCCCCCCCGGGTCGAGCCAGGCGAAGGAACAGTACGCCAGAGGTCGTTGAACTGCCGCTGGATGTAGTCGTTGCGCTCGGCCATGCGCGCCTCTTCCTCGCGCGCCGAGAGCGGCTGCGGGCGCCGGTAGCGGTCGACCCCGTAGCCCATCAGCGCGTGGCAGGAATCGAGGATCTCCTCGACCGCGCCGATGCCGTGGCGCTCTTCGCACTCCATCACGTAGCGGCGGGCGAAGACGAGGTAGTCGAGGATCGCATCGGCGGCGGTCCACTGCTTGAACAGGTAGTTGCCCTTGAAGAACGAGTTGTGCCCGTAGCTCGCATGCGCCACCACGAGCGCCTGCATCATCATGGAGTTCTCTTCCATGAGGTAGGCGATGCACGGGTTCGAATTGATGACGATCTCGTAGGCCAGCCCCTGGGCGCCCTTGCGGTAGGCCTGCTCGTTGCGGATGAACTCCTTGCCGAACGACCAGTGCGGGTAGCCGATGGGCAGCCCGACGCTCGCATAGGCGTCGAGCATCTGCTCGGAGGTGATCACCTCGATCTGGTTCGGATAGGTATCCAGCCCGAACTCGGCCGCGGTCTTGCGGATCTCGCGCTCGTACTCGTCGATCAGCTCGAAGGTCCAGTCGGGGCCCTGCGGCAACCGCCTTTCGCGCACCTGTACGCCGCCGCTCATCTCAGGCCGTCTCTTTCTTGAACAGCTCGTGGAACACCGGATAGATCTCGTCGCGCTCGCAGACCCGGCGCATGGCGAAGTTGCGCGCGATGGCGCTCAGCGTGTCGTACTCGACCCACAGGCTGCTCTGCCGGGCATCCGGGCCATCAGGGATCTCGACATAGGCGAAATAGCGGCAGACCGGGACGATCTTCTCGCCCAGGAAACGGGCGCTCTTCCCGGCGTCGCTGCCGAACGCATCGCCGTCGGAGGCCTGCGCCGCGTAGATGTTCCACTGGCCCGCCGGGAACCGCTCGGCCTGGATCTCGTGCATCAGCTCCAGGGCCGACAGCACGACGGTGCCGCCGGACTTCGGGTCGTGGAAGAAGGTGTCCTCGTCCACCTCCTCCGCGTTGTCGGTATGGCGCACGAAGACGATCTCGACCTTCTCGTACTTGCGCGAGAGGAACAGGTAGAGGAGCGTGAAGAACCGCTTCGCGACGTCCTTCTTGCGCTCGTCCATCGAAGCCGAGACGTCCATCAGGCAGAACATCACCGCGCGGGCGACCGGTTGCGGCAAGGACACCCGATGGCGATAGCGAAGGTCGAGGTCGTCCAGGAAAGGCACTCGCCTGAGCCTTGCCTCGATCTCGGCGACCTCGGCTTCCAGGCGGGCGACCTCGGCGGCGTCCGCGGGACGCGCGCGGGCCTCCGCCAGCGCGGCCATCGCAGCCTCGAGCTCGCGGCGGATCGGCGCCGAGAGCGCGACGCGCCGCCCGAGCGAACTCTTCATCGTGCGCGGCACCGACAGGTTCGTCGGCGAGCCCTCGACCACGTAGCCCGCGCGCACCATCTTCTTCTGCTGGACCGCCCCGAGATAGTTGCGCACCAGGTGCGGCAGCTCGAGGTCGTCGAAGAAGATGTTCAGGAACTCCTCGCGCGACAGGGTGAACACGAAGGAATCGGTCGACTCGCCCTCGCCCGCCTCGCTGCTCCCGCCGCCGCCGCCCCCCCCTTGCGGGCGCTGGATCGTGTCCCCCGGAGAGAACTCGCGGTTGCCGGGATGCACCGTCTCGCGGTTTCCGCCGGGGCCATGGCGGAAGCTCGGCTCGGAGATGTCGCGCGACGGCAGGTTGACCTCGCCGCCCCCCTCGATGTCGGTGATCGAGCGCTTGTCGACCATGTCGCCGACCGCGCGCTTCAGCTGCTCCTTGTAACGGCGGATGAAGCGCTGCCGGTTGGTCGCGCTCTTGTTCCCGCCATTCAGGCGACGATCGATCAGATGGACACTGCCGGCCATGGGACCCGCCTACTGTGACTTGCGAACCCGGAGGTACCACTCGCAGAGAAGCCTCACCTGCTTCTCGGTGTAGCCCTTCGCGACCATGCGCTCGACGAAGCTCTGGTGCTTCTGCCGCTCGTCGGCCGATGCCTTCGCATTGAAGGAGATCACCGGCAGCAGGTCTTCGGTGTTCGAGAACATCTTCTTCTCGATCACCTCGCGCATCTTCTCGAAGCTGTTCCAGGAAGGATTTCGGCCGGCGTTCCCGGCCCGCGCGCGCAGGACGAAGTTGACGATCTCGTTGCGGAAGTCCTTCGGGTTCGCGATGCCGGCAGGCTTCTCGATCTTCTCGAGTTCGCCGTTGAGAGACCCGCGGTCGAATATCTCGCCGGTCTCCGGGTCCCGGAACTCTTCGTCCTGGATCCAGCAGTCGGCGTAGGTCACGTAGCGATCGAAGATGTTCTGGCCGTACTCGGAATACGACTCGAGGTAGGCGGTCTGGATCTCCTTGCCGATGAACTCCGCGTAGCGCGGCGACAGGTACCCCTTGATGAAGTCGAGGTAGCGGCGCTTGGTGTCCTCCGGCAGGTCTTCGCGCGCCAGCTTCTGCTCGAGCACGTACATCAGGTGCACCGGATTGGCGGCCACCTCGACCTGGTCGTAGTTGAACACCGCCGACAGGATCTTGTAGGAGAACCGGGTCGAGGTGCCGTTCATGCCCTCGTCCAGGCCGGCGTAGTCGCGGTACTCCTGGTAGGACTTCGCCTTCGGGTCGACGTCCTTCAGGCTCTCGCCGTCATAGACCCGCATCTTCGAGAAGATGCTCGAGTTCTCGGGCTCCTTCAGGCGGGAAAGCACCGCGAACTGGGACATCATTTCCAGCGTCCCGGGCGCACAGGGCGCGGCGGACAGCGAACTGTGGGTGAGCAGCTTCTGGTAGATCTTCACCTCTTCCGAGACGCGCAGGCAGTACGGCACCTTGACGATGTACACCCGGTCGAGGAAGGCCTCGTTGTGCTTGTTGTTGCGGAAGGTCTGCCATTCGGCTTCGTTCGAGTGGGCGAGGATCACGCCGTTGAACGGGATCGCCGAGAACCCCTCGGTGCCCTTGTAGTTGCCTTCCTGGGTGGCGGTGAGCAGCGGATGCAGCATCTTGATCGGCGCCTTGAACATCTCGACGAACTCGAGCAACCCCTGGTTGGCCAGGCACAGGCCACCGGAATAGCTGTAGGCGTCGGGATCGTTCTGCGAGAACCGGTCGAGCATCCGGATGTCGACCTTGCCGACCAGGGTCGAGATGTCCTGGTTGTTCTCGTCGCCGGGCTCCGTCTTCGAGATGGCCACCTGCCTGAGCACCGACGGCTGCAGGCGCACCACCCTGAAGCGCGTGATGTCGCCCTCGAATTCCTGCAGCCGCTTCACCGCCCAGGGGCTCATGATGCCGGACAGGTAGCGCCTGGAGACGCCGTACTCCTTCTCGAGGATCGGACCGTCGCGGTCGATGTTGAACAGGCCCAGCGGCGACTCGTTCACCGGCGAGCCCTGGAGCGCGTAGATCGGCCGGGCTTCCATCAGCAGTTTCAGGCGCTCCGCGATCGAGGACTTCCCGCCGCCGACCGGACCGAGCAGGTAGAGCACCTGCTTGCGCTCCTCCAGCCCCTGGGCAGCATGGCGGAAGAACGAGACGATCTGCTCGATCACCTCTTCCATGCCGTAGAACTCGTCGAACGCCGGGTAGCGCCGGATCATCCGGTTCGAGAACAGCCGGGACAGGCGCAGGTCGTTGCGGGTATCGACCACCTCGGGCTCGCCGATCGCCGCGAGCATCCGCTCGGCAGGACTGGCGTAGGTCAGGGGATCCTTCCGGCACAGGTCGAGGTAGTCATGCAACGACATCTCGTCTTCCTGTGCCGCCGCGTAGCGGTCACGGTACTGGCTGAACAAGTCGGTCATGCTGCACCTCCGTCGAATCGGGATTCACAAGAAACAGGCCTGCCGAATTCCTGTCCACAACGATACGTTGCAGTCGGTGCATCGATCCGGCGATCGGTGCTGTCCACCGATCGATCGGCGGCGCGCGACGGATCGCCCGTCCGCCTTCCAGTAACGGCACGGATGCCACCGGGGTTTACCCTCGATGCGCCGTCGGTGCCGGTGGCACCTGGAACGCAGGCGGATGCGCGCGTGGGAGTCATCGCAGTCGGACGGGATCGGGAGACCGAGGCAATGAAGAAAGATTCATGCCAGTGCACGTCTTCCGCGGGCTCCACCATCGGCCGGCAACCGCAGCGGGTGCGAAAATCACCGCCGACAGGGGCATCCGCCATCGCCGGACACGGGCTCGCAAGGGTGGAGCGTGCTGTCGTGAAGCGTTCACTGGTCGGCATGCCTCGGCTGCGGTCCTGCCACGGGTTCAGCATACACACGCCCATGGACGCTATCAATAGTGTTGCGGGTGACATGGCATACAAGATGTTGTGCCCCGCCGCGCACCCGCGCACGGTCCGCCCGCGGGCCGGAAATCCCTCGCCACGGACCGGGACGCTGGGGTATAGTTTTCGTTGGGGAAGCTTGGGGCCGTGGTCGTAGTGGCAGGTCGTTCCGCACCCTGCGCGCCTGTGGGGGACGCGCTCCGGGTCGACCGCTAGCCCGTTTATTGCTTCATCGGGGAACAGCGCAACACACAACAGGCGAGTCGGCAGTCGATGCACTCCAAGAACAGGCAGCAGAAGGCGCGCAGGCGCCCGGCATCCGGCGCCCGTCCGGCTTCCCGCTACGTGATGTTCCTCACCCTCGCCACGGGGTTGTCGATGGCCATCGGGCTGCCAGGCAGCGCCCTTGCAGCAGACCGCTGGTGGCACGATCCCCGCAACCTCGACAGCCTGATCACCCAGCATCCGAACACGCCGTGGACCGGCGATCGCCTGCCGGCCAGCGCCAAGGCCACGATCGAGATCCCGAATCCGGAACGCCCGCTCACCCTGGCCGAGCTGACCGACCTCGCCCTGCGCAACCATCCGCAGACCCGCGCCGCCTGGGCGGCCGCGCGGGCGGCCGCGGCGCAGGTCGGCATCGAGCTCGCCGATTATTCGGTGCAGGCCTCTGGCGCGCTCAGCTACCTGCGGGCCCGGCAGATCAGCCAGACCGGCGTGCGCCAGCCGATCATCGAGCGCTACACGCCCAGCGTGACGCTGTCGTATGCGCTGTTCGATTTCGGCGTCAGGGCGAGCCAGCTCGAAGCGGCAAGGTTCAACCTGCTCGCAGCCAACCTGTCCCAGAACCGGACCCTCCAGGCGGTCGCGTTCGGCGTCGAACAGGCCTACTACGCGCTGCTCGGATCCGAGCAGCTGGTGCGTTCCGGCCAGGTTTCGCTCCGGAATGCGCAGACGACGCTCGAGGCATCCGAGCGCCGCCGCCAGAGCGGGCTGGCCACCATCGGCGACGTGTTCCGTGCCGAGACGGCCGTGGCCCAGGCAAGATTGGCCGTGCAGCAGGCGGAGGGCCAGGTGGCCCAGGCGCGCGGCCGGCTCGCGTTCAGCGCCGGCCTCCCGGTCACCACGCGATACACGCTGGCGCCGGTGCCGGCCAAGCTCGAGCCGGCAAGGCTCGCCGAGTCCGTTGCCGAACTGGTCGATCGGGCAAAGGCCGGGCGCCCCGACCTGATCGCCGCCGAGGCCACCGCGCGGTCGCTGTCGGCCAGCGCGCGTGCAGCCGCGGCAGCGGGGCTGCCGAGCATCAACACCACCGCCACCTTTGCCGACAACTATTTCGTCAGCCGGCCGGA
>JAIENF010000632.1 GCA_019751575.1 Burkholderiales bacterium | reverse complement strand
CTGTCCGCGCAGCTCCCGCTGCCCGCTGCCGGATCCCTGCGACGGGGCGCACGCGTCGCACGCCCGGGACATCACCGACGTGCGCGACGAGATCCTCGGCCGGGCCCGTCGCGGCAGCGCGAAGGCGCCGGCCCCGGGATGAAGCCTCAGCGCGACTGCATCATCCAGCGCGCCCGCGCACACAGGTCGCCGTCCCGGCCGTGGCGCCCGATGAACTGAAGCCCGACCGGCAGTCCGTCGACCTGCATCAGCGGCAGGCTGAACGCGGGCAGGCCCAGGAAGGTCGCGTACACGAGGAAGCTGCGGCTGCCGGTCGCGGACAGGCCCAGCGGCGCGGGGCCCGAGGCCGACAGGGTGACGATGCCGTCGAAGCCACGCATCAGTGCGGCGACCCGGCGCTGCATCGCTGCCCGGCCGGCGAGACGGTCGGCATAGTCGGCCGGCGTCATCGAGAACGCCTGCACCATGCGGTCATGCACGCGCTTCTCGATCAGCGCGCCATGGCGCTCGACATACTGCCGGTAGGGCCAGCGCATCTCGTAGGCGGTGATGCCCAGGCAGCGATCGGCGAACGCCGGCGTCAGGCAGGCCTCGAGCGCGGCGGCAGCGGCGTTGCCGGAGGCGTCCTGCACGTCGACACCCGCTGCCGCGAACCGCTGCATCAGTGCATCGAATGCCGAAGCCGTGGCGGCGTCCACTTCCCGCGGCCAGGCTTCCGTACGCAGCCAGAGCAGCCGCTTCGGTGCGACGGCACGCGGCAGTCCCGGCGAAGCGCGCTGCAGCGGTGGACAGGCCGGATGCCCCTGCGCAACGGCCAGGTGGGAGGCGATGCGCCAGGTATCCTCGAGCGTGGAGGCGAGCACGCCCAGGTGGTCGTGGGTCGCGGAGATCGGATGCACGCCCTGCATCGACAGCGTGCCCCAGGTCGGCTTGAAGCCGACGATGCCGCAGAACGATGCCGGACGCAGCAGCGATCCCTGGGTCTGGGTGCCGAGCGCCGCCGGCAGCATGCCGGCGCCGACCGCGGCGGCGGAGCCGCTGGACGAACCGCCGGGCGTGCGCTGCTCGTCGAGCGGGTTGGTGGTCTCGTTCGACATGCCGCAGGCGAAGGCGGTGGTCACCGTCTTCCCGGGCAGTATGGCGCCGCCGTCGCGCAGCGCCTGCACGCAGGCTGCGTCGTACGATGGCTGCCAGCCCGCGAACGCCGGACTGCCCATCTGCGTCGGCATGTCGCGGGTGTCCATGATGTCCTTGATGCCGATCGGGCAGCCATCGACCGGCGACAGCGGTTCGCCGCGGCGGTAACGCTCGGTCGATGCGTCGGCCGCTGCCCGCGCGGCATCGAGCGCCAGCGTCTTGAACGCCCGCACTTTCGGCTCGCGCGCGGTGAGGGTGTCGATGCAGCGCTCGAGGAAGGCGCGTGGCGTGTCGCGCCCGCTGCGGAACCGGGGCAGCGCGGCCGAGAAGGACGGCAGCGACGCGGCGACGGACGAATCCTTCCTGGCCGCCTTCATTCGACGCTGATCTTCGCGGCCTTCACCACCCTGGCCCACTTGGCGGTCTCTGCGCGGATGTAGGCAGCGGTGCGCTCGAGCGATTCGGCGACGGGCTCCATGCCCTGCGCGGCGAGCTTCGCCCTGATCGCCGGCTGGTTGAGGATGCGTGCGACCTCGGTGTTGAGCGTCTGCAGGATGTCGCGCGGTGTCGCCGAGGGCGCGAACATGGCGTACCAGACATCGACCGCATAGCCGGGGACGCCGGCCTCGGCCATCGTCGGCACATCGGGGATGCTGGCGGAACGCTTCGCACCCGAGGTGGCCAGCAGGCGCAGCCGCCCGGACTCGACATGCTGGCGCACCGAGATCACGCTGGCGAAGGTCATCGACACCCGGCCGGCGACCAGGTCGGCCATGCCGGGGCCGGTGCCCTTGTAAGGCACGTGCACGAGGTCGATGCCGGCAAGCATCCGCAGCAGTTCCATCGCCATGTGCGGGGGGCCGGCGTTGCCCGACGAGGCGTAGAGCAGTTCGCCCGGCTTCGATCGGGCCAGCGCGACCAGGTCCTTCACCGACCTTACCGGCAGCGACGGGTGCACCACCAGCACGTTCGGCCCGTTGACCATCACGCTGACCGGCACCAGGTCGCGCTCGGGATCGTAGGACAGGTTGCGGTGGGTGCTCGGCAGCACCGCATGTCCGATCGAGATGGTCTTGAGCGTGTAGCCGTCGGGCGCGGACCGCGCGACGATGTCCCCGGCGACCGCGCCCCCGCCACCGGGACGGTTCTCGATCAGCACCGGCTGGTTCCAGCGTTCGCCCATGCCCTGGCCGACGATGCGCGTACTGGTGTCGACCCCGCCGCCCGGCGTGGCGGACACCACGATGCGGATCGGCTTCGACGGCCAAGCCTGCGCGGATGCCGGGCCTGCGCTTGCGGCGAGCAGGACGGCGGCCAGGGCGGGGAGGGCTGCCGGCGCACGGGGCGCCCGGGCGGTGGGGGACATCGATGGCCTCTCGCGTGTCGAAGGTGCTCTATGATGCCATCGGGAGGAGCCATGGACGACAGGATCGACCCGGCCATCGAGCCGGCTGCATGCGTGATCGAGCCGGGCAGCGTGCGCGCGCGCGTGTCGGCGGAGGAGTGGGCAGTCCGGGTCGACCTCGCCGCCTGCTACCGCTGCGCCGCGCTGTACCGGATGACCGACCTGATCTACACGCACATCTCGGCGCGGGTGCCGGGGCCGGAAGAGCACTTCCTGATCAACGCGTTCGGCCTGACCTGGGACGAGATCACCGCATCCTCCCTGGTGAAGATCGACCTCGATGGCGAGATCATCGACGACCCGACCGGGCTGGGCATCAACCGGGCAGGGTACGTGATCCACGCCGCCGTGCACCGTGCGCGTCCCGACGTGGCCTGCGTGATGCATACGCACACCGCGGCTGGCATCGCGGTGTCGGCGCAGGAACAGGGCCTGCTGCCGATCTCCCAGCATGCGATGCGCTTCCATGGCCGGCTCGCCTACCACCCGTACGAGGGCGTCGCGCTCGACCTCGACGAGCAGCAGCGGCTGGTTCGCGACCTGGGCATGCAGCGCGCGATGATCCTCTGCAACCACGGGCTGCTGACCGCAGGCGAGACGGTCGCGCAGGCGTTCGACCTGATGTACTACCTGGAACGCGCCTGCACCGCGCAGGTCGACGCGCTCGCGGGTGGGTCGACGCTGCGCATTCCGCCGCTGCACGTGGCGGAGAAGGTGGCGGCGCAGTTCGCGGCACTGCCGTACAAGAAGAAGCAGACCGAGTGGCGCGCCTTGCGTCGCGCGCTCGACCGCACCGACCCTTCGTACCGGGACTGAACCGCCACGGCCGTCCTTCCGTGGCCCGTCCGGTCAGCCCTGTGGCTTGGCCAGGTTGTTCACGTAGTTGGTGAACAGGTTGATCGCCACCAGCGCCGCCAGGTCGACCATGCGCGCGTCGTCGATGCCGCCGGCCCGTGCGGCGTCGACAGCTGCGTCGGTCAGATGGCCATGGCTTTCCTTGACCGCACGTGCAAAGGCAAGGGCGGCCGCGGCCAGCGGGTCGGTCGATTCGAACCGCCGCGCGGCCTCGAGCTCGTCGTCCGGCAATCCCGCCTCGCGGCCGTAACGCGTGTGGGCTTCCATGCACTGGCGGCAGTCGCTTGAAGCGGCCACGGCGATCGATACCTGCTCCTTCACCGAAACCGGCAGCGTGCTGCCGGCCATCGCACCGCCGAAGGCGACATAGGCAGACATCGCAGCCGGCGAGTTGCCCAGCGCCCGGAACATCGGCGGCAGGAAGCCGCGCTTGCGGTGCACGCCTTCGAGCATCGGCCGCGAAAGCGCGGGTGCCGTGTCGAGGTCTACCTGGCCCAGCCTTGACATGTGGATCCTCCAGTCATTCTCCGGAAACAGCCCGCCGATCTGCACGGAGCCACGCGGAAAACCTCAAGTCCGTGCAGATTGCGGCGATATACGTGCTTCCATGCGTTCGTCCAATCCCTGCGCCGGTACCGCGTGCAACCTCACGCAGGGCGGTACCGCATGCGTTGAATTCTACTGTGCTTCCGGCAAACTGCCGCTCCGGCTGATCGCGTGAGCCTGCGCGCCCGGATCCTCTGGCTCGCGCTGGCCGCCACGCTCCTGCCGGTGCTGGCGATGGTGCTGCTGCTGCTCCAGCAGCGGGCGATGACCCTGGCCGATGCACGCGGCGAGCTGGTCGCGCGCGCCGAAGCGATCGGGCGTGAACTCGACGACAAGGTTGCGGGTACGGGGCAACTGCTGTTCGGCCTCGGGCGGGTCCCGTTGCTGGACGGCGGCGACAAGCATGCGTGCTCCGCCTTCCTTGCCGACGTGCTGCGCGAGCATCCGCAGTACACCGGGCTGCTGACCATCCGTACCGATGGCCGGTTGCATTGCGATTCGCTGCACAGCGGGCGGACGCTGGACCTGCGCGACCGGCAGTACTTCCAGCAGGCCCTGGTGTCCACCGGGCCGGTCATGGAGGGCGTGGTGGGGCGCTTGACCGGCAAGGGCCTGGTCCAGGTCGCCTACCCGGTGCGTGATGCGTCGTCGTCGCTCCGGTTCGTGATGCTCGCGTCGTTCGACCTCGAGGCGTACGGGGCTTCGGTGCGCGCCGCGCTGCCATACCCGGACATGGGGTTCGAGGTCTGGACCGCGGCCGGGCAGGTGCTCATGCAGGTGCCACTGACCTCGAGGCCAGGCACGCTCGCGGCCTCCGGGGCGCTGCGCGACTTCGTGCTCGGCGGCCCGGGCGGCCGCGTGGCGACGCTCGATGTCGGCGGCCAGCGCCGGATCTGGACGGTCGCCGAGATGCCGCGCGCCGGGGAGACCGGCCTGCGCCTGGTGCTCAGCGTGCCCGAGCATTCGCTGCATGCCGGCATCGACCGGCGATTCCAGCAGGCCCTTGGCTGGCTGCTCGCGATCGCCGTGGTCATCTTCCTCGGTGCGGCGGTGCTGGCCGAGTTCGCGCTGCGGCGCCAGGCGATCCGCATGATGTCCGCAATCTCGCGCCTGGACGCCGGCGACTATGCGACGCCGATCGGCGCGCCCTATCCCCGGGGCGAACTCGGCGACGTGATGGGTGCGCTCGACCGGCTGGCTGGTTCGCTGCACACCCAGCGCGGCGAGATCACGCGCTACAACGAGGCGCTCGAACGGCAGGCGAACGTCGATGCGCTGACCGGGCTCGCCAACCGCAACCTGCTCACCGATCGGCTGGAACAGGCGCTCATCTTCGCGCGTCGCGCGAACCGGGTCGCCGCCGTGCTGGTGCTGGACCTGGATCGATTCAAGACGGTGAACGACAGCCTCGGCCACACTCAGGGGGACGTGCTGCTGCGCGAGACCGCGCGCCGGCTGGTGGCCTGCGTGCGCCAGGGCGATACGGTCGCGCGCCTCGGCGGCGATGAATTCGTGGTGGTGCTGTCCGACATGGCCGGGGTCTCCGACGCCGTGCCGATCGCGAGCGTCATCCTGGAGCGTCTGGCCGAGCCGTTGGAGGTGGAAGGCCAGACCGTATCGTCGAGTGCCAGCATCGGCGTGAGTGCGTTCCCGCGCGATGGCGAGACGGCCGACACGTTGCTGCGCCATGCCGATACCGCCATGTACCGGGCGAAGGAGCAGGGTGGAAACACGATGACCTTCTTCACGCCGGAGATGAACCTGATGGTCACGCGCCGGCTGCAGATCGAGGCAGGGCTGCGGCGGGCGCTCGACCATGACGAACTGCGCGTGCATTTCCAGCCGATCGTGGATGTCGCCACCGGACGCATCGCCGCGGCAGAGGCACTGGTGCGCTGGGAAGATCCGGAGCGCGGCATGGTGGGCCCGGCCGAGTTCATCCCGGTCGCCGAGGAAACCGGCCTGATCGTGGCGATCGGCAACCGGGTGCTGCACGAGGCCTGCCGGCAGGCGCGCGCCTGGATAGACCTGGGCATCGAAGGCGTGCCGGTGGCCGTGAACCTGTCCGCGCGGCAGTTCGCCGACCTGTCCCTCGATGCGGCAGTCGAGGATGCGCTGCGTTCGGCGGGCTGTCCTGCGTCCGCGCTGCAACTCGAGATCACCGAGAGCATGGTGATGCACAACGCCGAGCGTGCGCTCGCGACCATGCACCGTCTGAACACGCTGGGCGTGCGGCTGTCGATGGATGACTTCGGTACCGGATACTCGTCCCTCAGCTACCTCAAGCGGTTCCCGGTGCACAAGCTGAAGATCGACCGGTCGTTCGTGCGCGACATCAACATCGATGCCAACGACGAGGCCATCGTCGATGCCATCCTGGTGCTGTCCAAGAAGCTCGGCGTGCGTACCGTGGCCGAGGGCGTCGAGACACCAGCCCAGCTGGAATTCCTGCGCGCGCATGGCTGCGATGAGTACCAGGGCTATCTGTTCGCCCGGCCATGCCCGGCGGACGCCTTCGTCGACCTCCTCCTCCGCGACCGGGCGCCGCACCCGCAGCGCGTCCCGCTCCGGATCGCTCCCTGATCGCTCCGGCGCGCTGCTGCTACACTGGACGTCGATCGGGCGCATAAAGCCCGGCGCCCATGGAGGAAGTGACATGCGTCGTCCGTACCTCGTCTCGGCCGGCATCGCCTGCCTGGCAGTCCCGACCGTTGCATCGGCCCAGGCCGGCAAGTGGCCGGAGCGACCGATCCGCGCCATCGTCGCCTATGCGCCTGGCGGAGGCACCGACGTCGTGGCCCGGCTGCTCGCCCCGCGCCTCTCGGAGGAACTCGGACAGACGGTCGTGATCGACAACCGTCCCGGCGCGGGCGGCACGATCGGCACCGAGATCGTGGTCCGGTCGGTCCCGGACGGGTATACCCAGCTGGTCATCCCGTCGAGCTATGCCAGCAGCGCGCCGCTGTACAAGCTCAGCTTCGATCCGATCAAGGACATCACGCCGATCAGCCTGATCGGCATCGGGCCGCTGGTGATGCTGGTCAACCCGGCGTCGAAGATCACCACGCTGAAGGAAATGATCGAGTTCGCGCGTGCAAACCCGGGCAAGGTGAGCTTCGGTTCCTCGGGCATCGGCGGCACGCCCCACCTGTCGGGCGAGTTGCTGCAGCAGCTCACCGGCGTCCAGCTGTCGCACGTGCCGTACAAGGGCGACGGTCCGGCGATGGCCGACCTGATGGGCGGCCACATCACCGCGGCATTCGCGGCCGGGGCTTCGGCGGTGCCGCAGGTGCGCGGCGGAAAGCTGCGCGCGCTCGGTGTCACCACCGAGAAGCGCGCACCGGGCGCGCCCGACCTGCCGGCGATGAGCGAGACCGTGCCGGGCTTCTCGTCCAGTACCTGGTACGGGCTGGTCGGCCCGGCCGGACTGCCGAAGCCGGTGGTCGACCGGATGAGCCAGGTGATGAGGCGCGTGCTCGAGCGTCCCGAGGTGCAGGAGCGGTTGCGGGCAGACGTCGTCGAGCCCACCCCGGCTGCAACCGCGCAGGAGTTCACCCGCTTCATGCAGAGCG
>JAIENF010000216.1 GCA_019751575.1 Burkholderiales bacterium | reverse complement strand
ACGGTAAGCCAGTCTGTGCGCATCGGATCAGCACACATTATGCGAGTAAACTCCCATGGAGTCGAACCGGGGTCGCGGGAGGGCAGCGGCACGGCAGCGGCACGGCATACGCAACGGGGCAGGCGAACACATGGATACCCAGAAGAAGAACGTCGTCGTGCTGGCCGGATGCCAGGCGATCACCCAGGTGAAGATGTCGATGCTGATCGCCATCGCGGGCCTGTCCGGATACGCGCTGGCCGCGGACAAGACCTGGGCGACCCTGCCGATCACGATCTACGTGATCGGCTCGGCGCTGGCGACGCTGCCCTCGGGCACCTACATGAAGCGCCATGGACGGCGCAGCGGCTTCGCCTTCGGCGCCACCTTCGGCATCATCGGCGGGCTGATCTGCGCCGCCGCACTCTGGCTCGACAGCTTCCTGGTGCTGTGCATCGGCACCGCGGTGCTGGGCGTGTTCGTCGCCTTCGGCCGTGCCTACCGCTTCGCCGCCGCCGATTCCGCGCCGAAGGAGTTCAAGGCGAAGGCGATCTCGCTGGTGCTCGCCGGGGGCATCGTCGGCGGCGTCCTCGGGCCCAACCTCGCCAACTGGACGAAGGACGTGATGCCGGGGCTCGAGTTCGGCGCCTCCTTCGTGGCGATCAGCGTGCTCTCGGCCCTCACCCTGCTGGCGCTGATGCCGCTGCGCATCCCGCCGCTCACCGCGGCCGAGAAGGCGGCGCCCGGCCGGCCGATGCGCGAGATCATGCGCCAGCCGACCTTCATCGTCGCGGTCACCGCCTCGGCCGTCGGCTACGGCATCATGAACCTGCTGATGGTGGCAACGCCGATCGCGATGCACCACCACGATTACCCGTTCAGCAACACCGCCTTCGTGCTGCAGTGGCACCTGATCGGCATGTTCGCGCCGTCATTCTTCACCGGCCACCTGATCACCCGATTCGGCTCCCTGAAGGTGATGGCCGCGGGTGCCGTGCTGAACCTGGTCTGCATCGGCATCGCGCTGGCCGGCGAATCGGTCTGGCACTTCTGGGCGGCGCTGGCCATCCTCGGCGTCGGCTGGAACTTCCTGTTCACGAGCGGTTCGACGCTGCTCACCGAGACCTACCAGCCGTCGGAGCGCGAGAAGACCCAGTCGATGCACGACTTCATCACCTTCGCGACGATGGCGGTCACCTCGCTGGTGTCCGGCGCGCTGCTGTCGCAGCAGGGCCTGGGCTGGCATGCGATCAACTACGGATCGCTGCCCTTCGTCCTCGTGGTGCTGGTCGCGATCGCCTGGCTGTCGTCGATGCGCCGGCGCGGGATCAGCGGCACGGCGCCGGGCTGACGCTCCCGTCCATCGACCTCACTCCACTGCCCGCACGCAGTTGCGTCCGTCCGCCTTGGCCTGGTAGACGCCGCGGTCCGCCGCCGCGACGAGGTGCGCCGCCAGTGCCGCACCGCTGTCGAACCGGCCAGGCAAGGCGGTGGAGATGCCGAGCGAGACCGTGACCGGGATCGTGCCGCCCGCGCCATCCGGAAACGGGGCTGCCGCAATGGCGGCACGCACCCGTTCACCGACGGCCATCGCCATCGCGGCATCGCCGTCCGAGAGCACTGCGGCGAACTCCTCGCCGCCGTAGCGGCCCAGTGCGTCGGACAGCCGCAGTTCTGCCTTGATGCGTCCGGCGATCTCGCGCAGCACTTCGTCGCCCGCCGGATGCCCGAACCGGTCGTTGATCGACTTGAAGCGGTCGACATCGACGAACAGGCAAGACAGCGGGCGCCGGCTTCGCCGCGCACGGTCGGCCTCTTCGTGCAACCGCTGGTCGAAGTAGCGCCGGTTGTGCACGCCGGTCAGCGGGTCGCTCAGGCTCACGTGCTTGAGCCGTTCATGGTTCGCGACGTTCTCGAAGCAGATCGCGATGATCCCCGCCAACCGCTCGACGAAGTCGGTCGCCATGCCAGAGGAGAAACGGGCGAAATCCCGGCTGCCGATGTTCAGGCTGCCGATCAGCCGGCGGCGGCGGTTCAGCGGCAGGATCGCCACGCTTTCCGGGGGCGATGTCTCCAGCGGGAACAGCGCGCCGTGCAGCGGCTTCACGAAGGCGCCCAGCGCGGTGCGCCCGCCGCCTTCGAGCACGCGGAACAGCTCGGAGAAGCCACCGAGCAGGATGAGGTCCGGATAGTCGTCGACGTCGATCTCGACCGCAGCGAACAGCCGGCGCAGTTCATGGTCGGGATCGCACAAGGCCAGCGTGACCGCATCGTAGTCGTTGATGCGCTTCAGCTCGTTGAAGAGCATGTCGAACAGCTCCTGGAAGGTCGATCCTTCCATCAGCCCCAGTTCGATCCGGCGGTGCCGGCTGAAGATCTGTTCGTTGCGCCGGCCATCGGCCAGCAGCGATTCGAGGCGCTCGCGCAGCGCGCGGTTTTCGCCCAGGCGCCGATCGATGTCCATCGGCTGCGGCCGCGCTACTTCAGCGGCGACGCGCCGCCGAGCCAGGCGGCACGCGCGGCGAGGGCGTCGGGGGCTGCGTCGGCGTCGGCCGCGAGCCATGCAGTATCCAGCGGAGCCTCGGCCAGCACGAGCCGGCACTGGTACAGCTCATCGCGGCGGAAGGCATGCACCTCGAGCACGCGGCCGGGCAGCGATGCGGACAACAACGGCTCGGTGCCCGCGAAGCGCAGCCCGTCGATCGCCAGCACCTGGTCGCCCGCGGACAGGCCGGCCTGCTGCGCCGGGCTGCCCTCGTGCACCAGCGCGACCTTGCCGTCGGCGGAAATGCGGGCACCGAGCCACGCGCGGGCGGCCTCTTCCTGCACCTTCGCCGCCGGCCCCGGCTTGCCGCCCTTGTCGGACTCGCCGGTCGCCGCACGCAACCCGAGCGTCACGCCGACCGTGGCGAACAGCGCGTCGAGCGGCAGGTCTTCGGTGCCGTCGACCGCCTGCGCGAAGAACGCACCGAGGTCGCGTCCCGCGATCTCGGAGGCCAGCGCCGGGATGCGATCCTCCGGCACGCCGATGCCGCGCACACCATGGTCCTGCCACAACCGGCGCATCAGGTCGTCGAGCGAGCGTGCACCCTTCGTTGCCTCGCGCAGCGTGAGGTCGAGCGCCAGGGCGACCAGCGAGCCCTTGGTGTAGTAGCTCACCACCGCGTTGGGCGTGTTCTCGTCCTGCCGATAGAACTTGATCCACGCATCGAAGCTCGACTCGGCCACCGACTGCCTCAGCCTTCCTGCGCCACGCAGCACGCGGGTCACCGTCTCGCCCAGCATCTGCAGGTATTCGTCCTGGGTGACCAGGCCGCAGCGCACCAGCGCCAGGTCGTCGTAGTAGGACGTGATGCCCTCGAACGCCCACAGCTGGCGCGTATAGCCTTCGCGCGACAGGTCGTAGGGCAGGAAGGCGGCCGGCTTGATCCGCTTCACGTTCCACGCATGGAAGTACTCGTGGCTGGCCAGCCCGAGCAGCGTGCGGTACTTGTCGGTCGTCTTCGCCTGTCCGGGCTGCGGCAGGTCATCGCGGCTGCACAGCAGGCTGGTCGAGGCACGGTGCTCCAGCCCGCCGTAGCCGTCGCCGACCACCATCACCTGGAACAGGTAGCGGTCGAACGGCGGCGGCGCGCCGAACAGGTCGATCTGCGCGGTGCAGGCGCGGGCGAAGTCGCGCGCAAGGCGGTCGAGGTCGCCCCGGTGGCGGCCGGTGACCGCGATGTCGTGGCGCACGCCATGCACCTCGAACGAGACCAGGTCGAAGGTGCCGCATTCGACCGGGTGGTCGATCAGTTCGTCGTAGTCGGCGGCGCGGTAGCGGCCGAAGCCGTGTTCCGGGGCGCCGGCGCGCGCGAGCGTGGTCGCGACGCGCCAGCCGCGATACGCATCGCCGGACGGCGGCTGGATGTCGACCGTGCAGGGTTCATGCTCGCGCCCCTCGACCGCCAGGAACACGGAGGTGCCGTTGAAGTAGGCATGCGTGGTGTCGAGGTGCGCGGCGCGCACCGAGAGGTCCCAGGCATAGACCTCGCAGGCGACCGTGAGCGGACCGGCACAGGGCGCGCACTGCCACCGATGCTTGTCAAGCTTGATGACGGCCACCGGCCGGCCCTGCCCGTCGCGCGCCGAGATCGACAGCACGTGGCGGGCGAACTCGCGTACCAGGTAGCTGCCCGGGATCCAGACGGGTAGCCACAGCCGCTGCCCCGCCGGGTCGGGATCGGCCACCTGCACGGAGACCTGGAAGCGGTGCGCTTCAGGTGAAACGGGAACGATCAGATAGTGGATCTTTTCCATTTGGCGCAAGGATAGCTGCAATTTCGGCGGGCGGATCGGTCCTTCAGGCTTGCGCGCGTCTTTGCCGGCCACAGCACCGGCAACGCCCTGCCGATCGCGATCCAGGCCAGCGTGGACGTGGCGCCGGGGGCTACCCCAGCGCCTTCGTCGCCACCTCGTACACGTCCTTCGACAACGTCTCCTGCGCCGCGATCGCCTGCAGTTCGGCGCGCATCAGCGCCTGCCGCTGCGGGTCATACTTGCGCCAGCGATTCAGCGCGCCGAGCATGCGCGAGGCCACCTGCGGGTTCTGGCGGTCGAGCCTGAGCACCTGCTCGCGCAGGAACGCGTACCCCGATCCGTCGGCCTGGTGGAAGCGCAACGGGTTGCCGTGGCAGAAGACCCCGACCAGCGCGCGGATCCGGTTAGGGTTTCGCGCGTCGTAGGCGGGGTGGTCCATCAACGCACGCACCTGTGCCAGCGCGTCTGGCGCCTCGGAGCGCGCCTGCAGCGCGAGCCACTTGTCGATCACCAGCGGATCGGCCTTCCACTGTTCGTAGAACGAGGCCAGCGCCCGCTCGCGCGCTTCGCCGGGCACGTCGACGATGCACGACAGCGCGGCGACCTGGTCGGTCATGTTGTTGGCCGAGTCGAACTGGGCGAGTGCCAGCCCGAGCGCATCCGGCGTGCCGGCACGGCTCAGGTAGGCAAGGCAGGTGTTGCGCAGTGCGCGCCTGGCGATCGACTCGCCGTCGTGGCGGTATGCGCCCGGCGTGCGGTTGGCCTCGTACACCTGCTCGAGGGCCGCGCGATGCGCGCGCGCGAGCTGGCTCACCACCGCTTCGCGCGCCGCATGCAGGCCTTCGACATCGATCTGCGCCATCTGCTCGCCGAGGAAGGTGAAGTCGGGCAGCGAGAGCGCCAGCGCCTTGTAGCGTCCATCGAGGGCGGAGTCCGCGAGCGTGCGCCCGAAGGCCTCGATGAACGCGCCAGGCAGTTCGATCGCGCGACCGGCGCGGAACGACTCGACCGCGCCGAGCAGGATGCGCGTCGACAGCCGCTGCCCGGCCTCCCAGCGGTTGAACGAGTCGTCGTCATGCCCCATCAGGAAGGCGAGTTCGGCGTCGCTGTATTCGACGTTCAGCTTCACCGGCGCGGAGAAGCCCCGCAGCAGCGACGGCACGGGTGCCGAGGGGACGCCCTCGAACACGAAGCACTGCCGGGCTTCGGTCAGTGACAGCACGGTCTCGGTGGCGCCCGACGTCGCCCCGGCCAGGCGCAGCGGCATCGGGCTTCCGTCGGCGGCGAGCAGCGCCACGCGCACCGGGACGTGCAGCGGCTGCTTTTGCGGCTGGCCCGGGGTCGGCGCGCAGTGCTGGGTGAGCGTCAGCGTGAAGCGCTGCTCGCGCGCATCGTAGGCGGCGGTCGCCGTGACTTCCGGGGTACCGGCCTGCGCATACCAGCGGCGGAACAGGGAAAGATCGACGCCGGATGCATCCTGCATCGCCTGCGCGAAGTCGTCGCAGGTCACCGCCTGTCCGTCATGGCGGTCGAAGTAGAGGTCCATGCCCGCGCGGAACTTCTCCGGCCCGAGCAGGGTGTGCATCATGCGGATCACCTCCGCGCCCTTCTCGTACACGGTCGCGGTGTAGAAGTTGCTGATCTCGATGTAGGCGTCGGGACGCACCGGGTGCGCGAGCGGGCCGCCGTCCTCGGGGAACTGATGGCTGCGCAGCGTGCGCACGTCACTGATCCGCTTGACCGCCTTCGAGGTCATGTCGGCGGTGAACTGCTGGTCGCGGAAGACGGTCAGCCCTTCCTTGAGCGACAGCTGGAACCAGTCGCGGCAGGTGACCCGGTTGCCGGTCCAGTTGTGGAAGTACTCGTGTGCGATCACCGCCTCGATCGCCTCGAAGTCGGCGTCGGTCGCGGTCTCGGCCCTGGCCAGCACGTACTTCGAGTTGAACACGTTCAGGCCCTTGTTCTCCATCGCGCCCATGTTGAAGTCGTCGGCGCTGAAGATCATGTAGGCATCGAGGTCGTACTCGCGGCCGAAGGCTTCCTCGTCCCAGCGCATCGCACGCTGCATCGAGGCGATCGCATGCGCGCACTTGTCGAGGTTGTGCTGCTCCACCCAGACCTCGACGCCGACCTCGCGGCCGGACATCGTGGTGAAGGTGTCGCGCGCGCAGACCAGGTTGCCCGCGACCAGCGCGAACAGGTAGGACGGCTTCGGCCACGGGTCGACCCAGGTCGCGAAATGCCGGCCTTCGGCGTTCTTTCCAGTGGCCGGGCCGGTCGCCCCGCGGTTGCCGTTGGACAGCAGCACCGGGTACTTCGCACGGTCGGCGATGAGGGTCGTCGTGTAGCGCGCCATCACGTCCGGCCGGTCGAGGAAGTAGGTGATCTTGCGGAAGCCGCGGGCCTCGCACTGGGTGCAGAAGTTGCCGCTCGACTTGTACAGGCCCTCGAGCGCGGTGTTCGTCTCGGGATGGATGACGGTCACCACCTCGAGCGTGAACTGGCGCGGCACCCGGGCGATGGTCAGCCCCTCGGCGTCGACCGTGTACTCGGACGGATCGAGCGCGCGGCCATCGAGCACCAGCGCATCCAGTTCCAGCCCGATGCCATCCAGGCGCAGGGGCGGCGGCACCAGCGCATGGTCGTCGCAGGCATGGATCACCGAACACGCGGTGACCGTCGTATGGTCTTCATGCAGGTCGAAGGTGAGTTCGACCGAATCGACGCGATACGGTGGCGGGGTGTAGTCGGCCAACCGGGTGACCGACGGCGATGCTGGGGTGCTGGAATTGATGTCCAAGGGGCGCTCACCGGCAGAGGGTCAGGCCTCATTCTACCGGCATCTGCGGCGCCACTCTCCGGACGCCGGGCGTGTCGCCAGACATCCGGAGGTACTGCGGATCACTCCACCTTCAGGCCCGCTTCCTTGACCAGCTTGGCAAAGCGCGCGGTCTCGGCCCGGATGAACTTGTCGAACGCTTCCGGCGTGCTGCCGGTCGGCACGATGCCTGCGCCATGGTGGCGCTCGACGATCTCCGGCACCTTCAGGGCCGCATTCACCGCCGCGTTCATGCGGTCGATGATCGGGCGCGGGGTCTTCGCGGGGAAGAACACGCCATACCAGTTGGTGACCGAGAACCCGGGCACGCCGCCTTCAGCGACGGTCGGGATGTCCGGGAACAGCGGCGTGCGCTCCGGCAGCGTGAAGGCGA
>JAIENF010000543.1 GCA_019751575.1 Burkholderiales bacterium | reverse complement strand
AGAACGGATGCGCCGGGAGCTCCATCATCTCGGGCAGCGCCTCGCTGGGCGTGCGCGCCGATACCCGGTAGCCCGAAGCCTCGAGCTGCGGCACGTAGGCGTTGTTCACCTCGTAACGATGCCGATGCCGTTCGTTGACTTCATTGCCGTAGATGCGCGAAGCGAGCGTGCCGGGCAGCACCGGACAGCGCTGCGCACCGAGGCGCATCGTACCGCCCAGATCGGATTTCTCGGTGCGCTTCTCGATCTGGCCGGTGCGGTCCTTCCATTCGGTGATCAACGCGACCACCGGATGCGGCGTGTCGGGATCGAACTCGGTGGAGTTGGCTCCGGCCAGCCCGCAGACATTGCGCGCGAATTCGATCGTCGCCAGCTGCATCCCGAGGCAGATGCCGAGGTAGGGCACGCCATGCTCGCGGGCGAAACGGATCGCCTGCATCTTGCCTTCGGTGCCGCGCTTGCCGAAGCCACCGGGGACCAGGATGCCGTCGAGGTGATCGAGGGCCGACCCGGTGCCATTCTCGATCTGTTCGGAATCGACGTACTCGATCACCACGCGGGTCCGCGTCCGGATGCCCGCATGGATCAGTGCTTCGTTCAGCGACTTGTACGAATCGGACAGGTCGACATACTTGCCGACCATGCCGATGCGCACCGTGCGCTCGGGGTGCTCGAGGCCATGCACCAGCGCGTCCCAGTCGGTCAGGTCTGCCGGCTTTGCCTTCAGGCCCAGCACGTCGCATACGATCTGGTCGAGACCCTGCTTGTGCAGCATCGAGGGAATCTTGTAGATCGAGTCGGCATCCCAGACCGAGATCACGGAATCGAGCTGGACGTTCGAGAAGAGGGAGATCTTGGCGCGCTCGTCCTCGGGAATCGGCCGGTCGGCGCGGCACAGCAGCACGTCGGGCGAGATGCCGATCTCGCGCAGCTTCTGCACGCTGTGCTGGGTCGGCTTGGTCTTGAGTTCGCCGGCGGACGGGATGAACGGCACCAGCGTGAGGTGGACGAAGCAGCATGAACCACGGCCGAGGCGCAGGCTCATCTGGCGGGCGGCCTCGACGAACGGCAGGGATTCGATGTCGCCGACCGTACCGCCGATCTCGATGATCGCCACGTCGACGTTCCCGTCGCAGGCGGCACGCGCGCCGCGCTCGATGAAATCCTGGATCTCGTTGGTGATGTGCGGGATCACCTGGACCGTCTTGCCGAGGTATTCGCCGCGCCGTTCCTTCTTGATCACCGACTCGTAGATCTGGCCGGTGGTGAAGTTGTTGACGCGCTTCATCCGCGTCGACACGAAACGCTCGTAGTGGCCGAGGTCTAGGTCGGTCTCGGCACCATCCTCGGTGACGAACACTTCCCCGTGCTGGAACGGGCTCATGGTGCCCGGATCGACGTTGATGTACGGATCGAGCTTCAGCAGCGTGACGGTCAGCCCCCTTGACTCGAGCAGCGTGCCAAGGGAAGCAGCGGCTATACCTTTGCCGAGAGAGGAGACGACACCACCAGTGACAAAGATGTACTTGATCATTCCCGACGCAGTAGCTGGTTTTGTCGATCATAGCGCAAAGCAGCCGTCCGGACCAAACGAAGGCGACAGCAATCCCCCTCCGGCGGCCTCGGGTACGCAGTTCGCGTGCGCGGCCGGATTCGCGGCAGGGGCAGACTGTCCCGGTTGTGTCAAACTTCCGCTACAACCCGTCCCGAAACGGGTATTTTCGCGCCCTGATTTTCCGTGCAGCAGGCTGCCGGCCCGCCCGGGCCTGGCGCCCGGCACCCAGCCAGGTGCGCGGAGCCGCTTTACCTCGAGGAGATTGAGATGAGCCGTCCAGATGCAGCAGCAGAACTGATCAGCCGGTCGGGCAAGCCCGCCTACGTGAAACATGCCCGGCTGGTCGAGTGGGTCCGCGAGATGGCGGCCTTGTGCGAACCCGACCGCATCGTCTGGTGCGATGGTTCGAAGGAAGAATACGACCGCCTGTGCCAGGAGATGATCGACGCCGGCTCGATGATCCGCCTGAACGAGCAGAAGCGGCCGAACAGCTTCCTGGTGCGCTCCGACCCGGCGGACGTCGCCCGCATGGAAGACCGCACCTTCGTCTGCACCGAGGACCAGGACGACGCCGGCCCGAACAACAACTGGGTCGCGCCGTCGGAGATGCGCGCCACCCTGGGCGGGCTGTTCAAGGGCTGCATGCGCGGCCGTCCCATGTACGTGATCCCCTTCAGCATGGGCCCGCTCGGCTCGCACATCGCCCACATCGGCGTCGAGTTGTCGGATTCGCCCTACGTGGTGGTGTCGATGCGCATCATGACGCGCATGGGCGAGAAGGTCTACGACGTGCTGGGCAGCGACGGCGAGTTCGTGCCGTGCATCCACTCGGTCGGCATGCCGCTGAAGGCCGGCCAGAAGGACATCGCCTGGCCGAGCAACCGCGAGCACAAGTACATCGTGCACTACCCCGAGACCAAGGAGATCTGGTCGTTCGGCAGCGGCTACGGCGGCAACGCCCTGCTCGGCAAGAAGTGCTTCGCGCTGCGCATCGCCTCGATCATGGCGAAGGAACAGGGCTGGCTCGCCGAACACATGCTGATCCTCGGCATCACCGCGCCCACCGGCGAGAAGCGCTACGTGGCCGCCGCCTTCCCGAGCGCCTGCGGCAAGACGAACCTCGCGATGCTGGTCCCGCCCAAGGGCATGGACGACTGGAAGGTCACCACCGTGGGCGAGGACATCGCCTGGATCAAGCCCGGCAAGGATGGCCAGCTCTACGCGATCAACCCCGAGGCAGGCTACTTCGGCGTCGCCCCCGGCACCGGCCCGGACACCAATGCCACCGCGCTCGGCATGCTCGACGCCGACACGATCTTCACCAACGTCGCGCTGACCGCCGATGGCGATGTCTGGTGGGAAGGCATGACCCGGACCCCGCCGAAGGAACTGATCGACTGGCAGGGCAAGCCGTGGACGCCGGATTGCGGCCGCCTGGCGGCCCATCCGAACTCCCGCTTCACCGTCGCCGCCGAGCGCTGCGCCACCCTCGACCCGGAATACGACAACCCGAACGGCGTGCCGATCAGCGCCTTCGTGTTCGGGGGCCGCCGCAACGACACGGTGCCGCTGGTGGCCGAAGGGTTCAACTGGAACTACGGCGTGTACATGGCAGCCACCATGGGCTCCGAAACGACCGCTGCGGCCACCGGCGCCGTCGGCGTGGTGCGCCGCGACCCGTTCGCGATGCTGCCGTTCTGCGGCTACCACTTCGGCGACTACTTCAACCACTGGCTGAGCATCGGCCATGCGATCACGCAGGCACCCAGGATCTTCTGCGTGAACTGGTTCCAGCGCGACGAGAAAGGCGGGTTCATGTGGCCCGGCTTCGGCGAGAACATGCGCGTGCTCAAGTGGATCGTCCAGCGCACCATGGGCAACGTCGGCGCGGCCGAAACCGCGCTCGGCTGGATCCCCCGCTACGAGGACATGGACTTCCGTGGCATGGACATCAGCCGCGAGCAGTTCGAGCGGCTGACCCGGGTCGACGCCGAACTCTGGAAGAAGGAGATCGAGTCGCACGGCGAACTGTTCGAGCAGCTGAAGTCGAGGCTGCCGCAGGAGATGGTGCTCAAGCGCGAGCTGATGAAACTCGACCTCTGGCGCAGCGCGGCCTGAGTCCGCCCGACGAAGCCGCGCCGGGGCGGGCAACCCCCTGCCCCGTCCGCGCGAAAGCCCGCCTCGATGGCGGGCTTTTTTTCGACCTGTGCACGGGCCGCGGTGGCCCGCGCCCCGTCGTCAGGCCTTGCGATAGGCGGCGATCATGTCCAGCTCGATGCGCGCGCCCGGCGTGGACAGCTGGTTCACGCAGACGGTCGTGCTCGCCGGCGTCCAGTCGCCGAAGGTCTGCTTCAGCACGGCGACCATGCCGTCCATGTCGCGCATGTCGGTCACGTACTTCGTGACCTTGACCACGTCCGTCCAGACCAGCCCTTCCTGGTCGAGGATGGACTTGATCGCGGACAGCGCACGCCGGGTCTGCTCGCCGATGTCGTTCGGGTGGTCGTGCTCGTGCAGTTCGTGCGGATGCTTGTGGTAGAGCGGCGACGGCGTCGCGCCGGAAATGAACAGCAGGTCCGCGCCGCCCGTCACGCGCATCGCCGGCGCGTAGGGCATGTCGACCCTTCGCGCGGGCATCGTCTGGATTTCCTGCACGTCGGGATTCGAAGGCGAGACCTGGAAGGGTTGTGTTCTGGCGGGCACGGATGATCTCCTGGGTTGTACGCTGGCCGGAATGCGCTGCTGCGGAAAGTATACTAATGTCACATCCTCCCCGATCCGCGAAAGGTCCGCCATGCCCCGCCTCCCGCACGCCGCATCCGTTCCCGCGCAGCGCACGCGCCGCAGGCTGGTCGCCGGGGCGCTCGCGGCACCGGCCCTCGCCGGCGCGCCGTTCGTGAACGTGCTGGCGCAGGCGCCCAGGGCGAAGATCCGCATCGGCGTGGTGCCGCTGATCTCGTCGGGACCGCTGTTCATCGCGCAGGCCCGCGGCTTCTGGGACCGGATGAACATCGAGGCGGAGTACCGATACTTCACCGACGGTGCGCTGGCCGTCCCCGCACTGGTCGCGGGCGAACTCGACTTCACGGTCGCCACCTGCAACGCAGGCATCTTCAACACGATCGCGCGCGGCGCGCCGTTCAAGTTCATGCTCGACCGCGGATCGGAGCGGCCCGGGTCGGGTTCGATGACCATCGTCGTCAGCAACAAGCTGCATGCCGCAGGCCTGACCACGACCGAACGGCTGTCGATGCTGAAGGGGCAGCGCCTCGGCCTGCAGGCGCCCGGCGGCATCGACCAGTTCCTGCTCGGCCGTGGCGTGCAGAAGGCCGGCCTGAATCCGCTGGCCGACGTGAACTGGGTCACCGGCCTCGCCTACCCTGACCTGGTGCGCGCGCTGGGCGCGGGACAGGTCGACGCCGCGAACATTCCCGTCCCGCTGGCGTTCCTCGCCGAGAAGAACAACACCGGCAAGATCGCATTCCCCGGATCGGACATCGAACCCGGCACGCAGCTCGCCTGCTTTGCATCGCCGGCGAAGCTGCTCGGGAAGGACCGGTCGCTCGCGATCCGGTTCGCGATGGTCCACCTGCACGCAGCGCGCATCTTCAACGACGCCGCGGCGGCGAAGGATCCGTCGGTGATCAAGATCATCTCCGAGTTCACCAAGGTACCCGAGGGATTGATCTCCGCCGCCGCGCCGCGCTGGACGTGGTTCACCGAGAACGGCATGCCGAACGTCGATTCCGCGATGTTCCAGGCGGCGTTCTGGCGCGACACCATGAAGCTGTTCAGCGGGAAGGTCACCCGCGAACAGGTGTTCGAACTGGGGGCCGCACAGGAGGCCGTCAATCGCCTCAAGGAGAAGAACCCGCTGACGGCCTGATCCGATGGGCCCCACCGACACCCTGGACGCGCGCGCACAGGCGGTCCACCCCGAAATCCGCCTCCAGGGCATCAGCCTCGTGTACGAAGCCGGGGGCTCCACCGTGCTCGCGCTGGACGACCTCCACTGCCGGTTCGCCGCCGGCAAGGTCACCGCGATCATCGGGCCCAGCGGCTGCGGCAAGAGCACGATGTTGCAGATCACCCGTGGCT
This sequence comes from Burkholderiales bacterium, assembly GCA_019751575.1. Taxonomy (GTDB): domain Bacteria; phylum Pseudomonadota; class Gammaproteobacteria; order Burkholderiales; family CAIKXV01; genus CAIKXV01. Next base: position 1,817 of record JAIENF010000543.1, on the reverse strand, counting down.
TCATGCAGGCCAGCCGGGGGACGTTGTCGTTCATCGGGCCCGACGGGCAACCGATGCCGCGTCCGCCGCGCATGGCAACCGTCTGGCAGTCGTTCAACCTGTTTCCCTGGCGCACCGTCGAGGACAACGTCGCGTTCGGGCTCGAGATGGCCGGGATGCCGGCCGCGGAGCGCCGGGCCCGGGCGAAGGAGGCGTTGCGCCTGGTCGACCTCGGCGGGTTCGAGCGCAAGTATCCGGCGCAGCTCTCCGGCGGGATGCGCCAGCGCGTCGGCATGGCGCGGGCGCTGGTGATGGACCCGGACGTCCTGTTGCTCGACGAACCGTTCGGTGCACTCGATGCCCAGACCCGGCTGGTGCTGCAGGAGCAGCTTGCCGCCATGGTCGAGCGCACCGGCAAGACCGTGCTGCTGATCACCCACTCGATCGAGGAGGCGGTGCTGCTCGCCGATACGGTCTACGTGCTCACCGCCCGGCCGGGCCGGGTCGCAGCCGAGGTGGCCATCGACCTGCCCAAGCCGCGCTCGGTGGCGAGCACGCATGACCCGCGTTACGCGGGCTATTTCGAGCGCATCTACGCCCTGCTGAAATCGGAAGTGCTCCGCTCGATGCATGGCGAAGCGGGGAGTCCCTGATGCAGGATCGCGCCCCCGAGGGCGATGTCGCGCTGCGCCCGGTGCGCACCGGCGCGGCCCCCGCCGACCGGATCACCGGATGGATCGCCGTCGCCGTGGTGCTGCTGGCCTGGGAACTGCTGTGCCGGCTGTTCGACGTGTCGCCGCTGTACCTGCCGCGGCCGACGCAGATCGCGGTGGCGCTGTACGAACTGTTCGTGCACAAGCAGGCCCTGACCGACCTCGCGGTCACGCTGTACCGGATCTTCGGCGGCTTCGCGATAGGCCTCGTGTTCGGGATCGCGCTCGGCCTGGCCATGGCCGTGTCGCGGCGGTTCCAGTCGGTGGCCGACGTGTTCATCGCAGCCCTCTATCCGCTGCCGAAGATCACCCTTATCCCGCTGCTGATCATCTGGCTCGGCACCGGTGGCCCGTTCATGCTGACCATCAGTGCGCTGGGCGCCCTGTTCCCGGTCATCATCAACACGCTGCTCGGCGTGCGCCAGTGCGACCCGGGCCTGGTGGTCACGGCGCGAGACCTGGGCGCATCCGAGCGCCAGATCGTGCGCCATGTGCTGCTACCCGCCGCGATCCCGTCCGTGTTCGCCGGCGCCCGGCTGGGACTGGGCGTGTCGATCATCCTGGTGGTGGCGGCGGAGATGGTGGTGGGCAAGCTCGGCCTCGGCGCCCGCCTCTATCTCGCCGGGCAGGTGCTCGAGACCGAGACGGTGTTCGCGGTCCTGGTGGTGCTCGCCGCGCTGGGCATCCTGGTCACCAAGGGCCTGGACGCGATCGATGCGCTCGCCGGGAAGTGGCGCGCCTGAGCGCGCGCGCGGCCCGTCGCGCCCGAGCCGTCCTCCACCGGGCAACGCCGGTCAATCGTCCTGCCGGGCCAGCCGCTGCAGGTATGCCGGCGCGAAGTCCCGGCGCAGCAGCGCGTCGGGGTCGAGCGCAGCCTGCTGCACCATCGCTGCATGGGCATCGACATACGCCTGCCAGGCACGCGCCCGGCGCATGAGGCCGAGCGGGCCAGCGGCCCGGGCCGCTGCCGAGTCGAAGGCTCCGGGATCCAGCGCCTGGAGCAGGCCGGTCAAGGCGCCGCGGGCGGCATCGAGGGACGCCTCCTGGTGGGCGATCAGGGCGGCCGTGGCTTCGCGCAGCGCCTGCATCGGATCCGGGCCGCTGCCGGCCTGGGCCGACGGATCG
>JAIENF010000007.1 GCA_019751575.1 Burkholderiales bacterium | reverse complement strand
AGGTGGCGGAGAAGACGAAGCACCATGTCGCCGATTCGATCGCCGCCATCGTCTCCGGGTCGAAGCTGTTGCCCGGGCGCAAGGGCATCGAGTACGTCGGCACGCAGGGTGGCACGGCGCAGGCGAGCGTGATGGGCACGACGCTGTCCACCAGCGCCACGCTCGCGGCCTTCGCCAACGCGATGTCCGCGCATGCGGACGAGACCGACGACTCGCACCAGGGCGGGCTGTTCCATCCCGGCTGCGCGGTGGTGCCCGCGGCCTGGGCGATGGGCGAACTCAAGCGCTCGTCCGGCGCCGACCTGCTGCGCGCGGTCGCGCTCGGCTACGACGTCGGCGCCCGCTTCTCGATGGCGCTCGGGGGCATCAAGTTCCTGCTGGCGGCGCACTCCTCGCACGCGTTCGGCGCGATCTTCGGCGCCTCCGCCGCCGCCGGCGCGCTGGCGCGGTTCGACGCACAGCGCATGCGCTGGCTGCTGTCATACACCGCGCAGCAGGCGTCCGGCCTGTCGTGCTGGATCCGCGACCCGGACCACGTCGAGAAGGCATTCGACTTCGCCGGCATGCCCACGCGCAATGCGATGTCGGCGGCGACCATGGTCGATGCCGGGTTCAATGGCGTCGACGATTCGTTCAGCGATGCGCGCAGCTTCTTCCTCGCCTACGACAAGCACACCGATACCTCGCATGTCGCGCGCGACCTCGGCCGTACCTGGGAGATCATGCGCTCGAACATCAAGAACTGGTCGGTCGGCTCGCCGATCCAGGCCGCGCTCGATTCGCTGCTGGCGCTGATCCGGGCGCACGGGCTCACGCCCGCGAACGTGCGCCGGCTGCATGTGCAGGTTCAGGACACCGAGTCGGAGATCGTCAACAACCGGGACATGCCAGACATCTGCATGCAGCACCTGCTGGCCGTGATGCTGGTCGACGGCGGGCTCACCTTCGAGTCCTCGCACGACGACGGGCGCATGCACGACCCGGCGGTGCTCGCGGTGCGCAAGTGCATCGTGTACGAGGGCAGTGCGGCGCTGAGCAGGGCAGGCGGACGGCAGGCCATCCTCGAGATCGAAACCACCGATGGACGCCGGTTGAAGCACCACACGGAGGTCGTTCGCGGCGCCTGGCAGAACCCCATGGCCCGTGCCGACGTCGACGACAAGTGCCTGCCGCTGATGGCGCCGGTGCTCGGCCGCCGTCGTGCACGCGCGCTGCTCGACCGGATCTGGACGCTCGACGAGGTGGAAGACATCCGCACGATGCGCAGGCTGCTGCAGCCTGCCGGCTGAGTGCGCACCGCATGTATGCTGCCGGAAAAGACAGGAACGACAGGAGGAACCCATCCATGAACACCATGACTGCATCGGCGGCGATGCTTGGCGCCTTGCTTGGCGCGAGCGCCATCGAAGCCAGCGCGCAGGCCTCTTTCCCGTCGCGGCCGATCCGCATGCTCGTCGGCTCGGCGCCGGGAGGCGGGCTGGACGTGTCCGCGCGAGCCCTCTCCGATCCCCTTTCGACGGCGCTTGGCCAGACGGTGCTGGTCGACAACCGCCCCGGTGCGGCGGGCAGCCTCGCCGGACAGCTGTTGAGCAAGGCACCGCCCGACGGCCACACGATCTGCCTCGGCGCGATCGGCAACTTCGCGGTCAACTTCTTCCTCTACAAGGACATCGGGTACCACCCGCTGAAGGACCTCGCGCCGATCACCGGCATCGCCGATGCGACCAACATCCTGGTCGTGCATCCCGGCGTGCCCGCGACGAACGTGAAGGAACTGCTCAAGCTCGCGTCGACGCAGAAGGGGCTGACCTACGGATCGTCCGGCACCGGCAACGCCGGACACCTGGCCGGCGAGCTGTTTGCCGCATCGACGAAGACCGACCTGGTGCACATCCCGTACAAGGGCGGTGGTCCCGCGATGATCGACCTGCTGGGCGGGCGCATCACGATGATCTTCGCGTCGCCTTCCACGGCGCTCCAGCATGTGAAGGCCGGCAAGATCCGCGCGCTCGCCGTGACCACGGCGAAGCGCTCGGTGATCGTGCCCGAGCTGCCGACGATCGCCGAAGCGGGGGTCGCCGGCTTCGACGTCAACAACTGGTACGGCATGGCAGCGCCCGCGCGCACGCCGGCGGCGGTCATTGCACGCTTGAACCGGGACCTGGTCGCCATACTCAGGACGCCCGAGGTGAACCGGGTATTCCTCGACCAGGGCATCGAGCCGGCGCCGAGTTCGCCGGAAGCGTTCGGCAAGTTCATCCGCGCCGAGTTCGACAAATGGGGCCGCGTGCTGCGTGACGCGAAGGTCGTCGCGCAGTAGGCGCCCTGCAACCATCCTGAAGGGGGACCCGCCGATGGCCAGGGTGTTCCATTGTTCGTTCCCGGTACGCGACCTCGAGTCGACCCGGGCGTTCTACGGCGACGTGCTCGGCTGCAAGGCCGGGCGCACGGAGGCCGACCGGATCGACTACGATTTCTTCGGCCACCACATCGTCGCGCAGGTGTCGGAAGAGGAAGCCGCGCACCGGAGCGCGGGCGTCGGAAAGGAGTCCTATCCGTTGCGCCACTTCGGCGTGCTGGTGACGAAGGAAGAGTTCGAACGGCTGGCTGCGCGGCTGCAGGCTGCGGGTGCACCCTGGGTGATTCCCCCCGAGGTACGCCATGCAGGTACCGTGCGCGAGCAGATGACCATGTTCGCGCTCGATCCCTCGGGCAACGGCGTGGAATTCAAGTCGCTGGCGGACCCGGCGAACGTTTTCAAGGCCTGACCCACAGAAGGCCGTACCCAAAAGACACAGGAGGAGGACCCATGGCCAGCATCGTGCATCTTGCAGTCAAGGTAACCGACGTCGAACGTGCCGCTGCCTTCTACGAGTCGGTGTTCGGATTCAGGCGTTCCGAGACCACGCGCAAGCGTGGCCATACCTCCCTCCACATGACGGACGGGCGTTTCGACCTTGCGCTGATCCAGTACGACTCGCCCGACACGGCCGAGGCCAACTGGGCCGGCGAGGGCCCGTGCATCCATCATTTCGGCATCGCGGTCGACGATACGGACGCGGTGCACCGGCGGCTGGTCGACGGCGGCTTCACCATCCTCAGCGCGCCTGGCGTGCTGCCGATCAAGTTCCGTGGCCCGGATGGCGTGGTGATGGAAGTCGGTCCGTCGTCGATCTTCCCCGGCGTCGACGAGGGTGCCCATGCCGAGCGCAGCGCCACGCCCGGGAAAGCGGAGAAAGCATGAACAAGTTCAGCGTCAGTCCCGAAGCCTATGTCGAGATCCTCAACCTGTATTCCGCCTACAACCTGTCGAGCGACTCCGGCGATGCGGAGTGGTACGCGAGTTGCTTCACTGAAGACGGCGAGCAGCACGGCACCTACGACATCGTCGGCCGCGCGAACCTCGTCGAATACAAGAAGAAGGACTATGCGACCCGCACACATCTGTACCGCCGCCACTGGAACGGCAGCATCCACCTCGAACAGCTCGATGAGCACACGATCCGCGGGCGCTGCTACCTGTTCGGCTACAACGGCGAACCCGGGACGCTCCCGCACGTGACGCACGCCGGCGTGTACACCGACATCATCAAGCGCGTGGATGGCGAATGGAAGTTCGCGCATCGCAAGCTGGTGTTCGACGGAGTGAAGAAGTGACATCGGAGGTGCCGGGCACCTCGCCTGCCCCTGCCCCTGCCGCGCATCCGCTCGACTACATGACGGTGGCCGGGCTGCTGGGGCTTTACCGGCGCCGGGAGGTGTCCCCGGTCGAGGTCCTGCGCCACCAGTTCGAACGCGTCGGCCGGCACGAGTCGAGCCTGCACTGCTTCGTCACGCAGACACCCGAGGTCGCGCTGGCGCGGGCGCGCGAGGCCGAGCGGGTATGGATGCGCAGCGAGGCGCATGCGTTCGCGCCACGGCTGGCAGGCATCCCGTATGGCCTCAAGGACGTGATCTCCACCGCCGGCATCCTCACCACCGGGCAGTCGAAGATCCTGCAGCACAACCTGCCGTCGAAGGATGCCGCGGTCGAGACGCGGATGAAGCTGGGCGGCGCGGTGCTGATGGGCAAGCTCACCACCTACGAGTTCGCGCACGGCGGCCCGTCCTGGGACCTGCCCTGGCCGCCGGCGATGAACCCCTGGAAGCCCGGCTACCTCCCGGGCAGCACCAGCAGCGGCGCGGGCGCGGCGATCGCCGCCGGCCTGCTGCCGGCGGCGATCGGCACCGACACCGGTGGTTCCATCCGCATGCCGGCGGCGGTCTGCGGCATCGTAGGCGTGAAGCCGACCTACGGGCTGGTCAGCCGCCAGGGCGTGCTGCCGAACACGTTCACCTTCGACACCTGCGGCCCGATGGCGCGCACGGTCGAGGACGCCGCGCTGATGCTCGGCGCGCTGGCGGGCTACGACGACGAGGACGTCGCGAGCGCAGACCGCGCCCCCGCCGACTACCTCGCCGACCTGTCGCGCGGCGTGCGCGGCGTGCGCATCGGCTGGGTGCGGCACTGGTACGACGGCGATGCGAACTGCCATCCGGACGTCGCACCCGCGATCGAGCAGGCGATGAAGGTGCTGGCCGATGCCGGTGCGATCGTCGAGGAGATCCGCCTGTCCGACCTGCTCGTGTACCAGGACTGCAAGACCACGATCTCGATCACCGAGATGTTCAGTGCCTACGAGCACGAGTTCCGCACCCGCCCGCAGGACTTCGGGCTGATGTTCCGCAACAAGGTGCTGTCCGGCTCGCTGATCCGCGCGGAAGACTACTTCCAGGCGCTGCGCCAGCGGCTGTGGCTGGCGCGCGAGCTGGCGCGCGCCTTCCGTGAGTACGACGTGATCGCCACCGCGGGCTGGATGACGCCGGCGGACAAGGCGCGCCCGGACACGCTCGACAAGTTCCTGCGCCCGCCGAACATCACCACGCCTTTCAACATCGGCGGCGGGCCGGCGATGAGCATCCCGTGCGGCCTGAGCGCGGAAGGCCTGCCGCTCAGCCTGCAGATCGCGGCCGACCATTTCGATGAACCGATGATGTTCCGCGTCGGCCATGCCTACCAGCAGCTGACCGACTGGCACCAGCGACACCCGACAGAAGGGATGATCCAGTGACCCGATCGTTCGTATTGCCTGAACCTGGCGCGAAGACGCTCGAGGCGCTGCCGCCGTCGTCGCGCGAGGACATCGAGCGGATGGCGAGGCAGGCCGGCCTCGACCTGCCGCCGGCACTGATGGAAGAACTCTGCGTGTCGTACCCGGCGTTCGAGGCGATGGTGCGCCGCCTGCCCCGGATGCGTGCCCGCTTCGACGAGCCGGCGCACCACCTGGTGGATGCCACACGGGTGAAGGCGCTCGACTGAACACCAAGGAGAACACGGCGATGGACTACTACGACTGGGTTGCCGGGCAACTGGGCAAGGCACCTTCGGTGATCGACTGGAAGGACATCCCCGCAGAGGACGTGTCCGATCCGAACCTCACCACCCATTCAGGCACCGTGCGCCAGACCTGGGTCGGCGACAAGGTGATGATGACCCGGGTCGTGGTCAAGCCCAATTCGAAGGGCAAGCCGCATTTCCATCCTTCCGAGCAGGTGTCGATGATCCTGCGCGGCGGCGTCAAGGTCTACATGCATGGCCGCGAGCAGCTGGCGATGGCCGGATCGATCGTGCACATCCCGGGCAACGCGGTGCACATGTTCGAGATCCTCGGCGAAGAGACCGAGATCCTCGATGTCTACACGGTCAACGCATCGGTCGAAGAACTTCGCAAGCAGTATCCCCAGGAGACGCAAGCATGAAGACGCTCGCCGCGGCGGTAGCCGCAATGTTCGTGACCCTGCCGACGCTGGCGCAGGCCCAGTCCCCGGCTGCAGGCAGCTTTCCCCAGCGCACGATGCGGCTGATCCTTTCGGTGCCGCCCGGGGGTGCCGCCGACTTCACCGGCCGCGTGGTCGCCGCGAAGATGGGCGAACTGGCCGGCCAGAGCGTGGTGGTCGAGAGCCGGCCCGGTGCCGGCGGCATCGTCGCCTCCGAGTTCGTGACCAAGGCGACGCCCGACGGCCATACCCTGATGCTCAGTTCCAGCACCACGCATGGCGCCGCACCGGTGCTCTACAAGAAGCTGCCGTATGACGCGATCAAGAGCTTCACCCACATCTCCGGCGTGTCGCTGCTGCCGGCGATGATGGCGATCAATGCCGACGTGCCGGCCAAGACGGTGAAGGAGTTCATCGCCGTCACGCGCGCCAATCCGGGCAAGTTCATGTTCAGCTCGTCCGGCAACGGCAGCGCGCCGCAACTGTTCGGCGAAGCCTTCAAGATCAGGACCGGTGCCAACCTGACCCACGTGCCGTACAAGGGCAGCGGTCCGGCGGTCGTCGACCTGTCGACCGGCCAGGTACACATGATGATGGACGGGCTGCCGTCGCTGATCAACCAGATCAAGAGCGGCCGCCTGCGTGCACTCGCCGCGCTGGCCGACAAGCGTTTCTCGGTGTTCCCCGACGTGCCGACGATCGCCGAGGCGGGCTTCCCGGGGCTGGAGGATGGCGTCTGGTACGGCATTTCGGCCCCGGCAGGCGTGCCCGCACCGATCGTCGATGTCCTCGCGAAGCTCACCTTGCGCACCATCACCAGCCCGGACGTCGTCGAGCGCTTCCAGACCGTCGGCGGCATCCCGCTGACGATGGGGCCGAAGGAATACGTCGCGTTCATCCAGGGCTACAACAAGCGCTGGGGCGAGATCGTGCGGATCGCCAACGTGACGGCCGATTGAGATGGTCCGCCTCGCAGATCTTCCCGACCAGGAGCGCGAGCATTTCCTGGCGAAGGTGCCGGTGCTGCCATCGTTTCCCGGCCGGCCCTTCGTCAAGGGGCCACCTCTCCAGCAGCGCCGGGTGGCGATCGTCACCACGGCGGGCCTCCACCGCCGCACCGATCGGCCGTTTGCTGCCGGGGCCGGTGGCATGGACTACCGCGTGATTCCGGGTGATGCGTCCGCGGGCGACCTGTCGGTGAGCCATGTGTCGGTGAATTTCGACCGCACCGGCATGCAGGCAGACTGGAACGTCGCCTTCCCGCTCGATCGCCTGAAGGAACTGGCGCGTGACAAGGTCATCGGCTCGGTCGCGGCGTTCCACTATTCGTTCATGGGTGCGATCTCGCCGGTGACGAAGTACGAGACGAAGGCGCGCGAACTGGCGGGAATGCTGCGGCAGGACAGGGTGGACGCGGTGGTCCTCTCGCCGGTCTGACCCAACTGCACGTGCGCCGTGGGCGCACTCGCGCATTACCTCGAGGACGAAGGCATCCCGACCACGCAGGTCAGCCTCGTCCGCGAACACACGCTGGCCCTCGCACCGCCGCGTGCGCTGTGGGTGCCTTTCATGCTCGGGCGACCGTTCGGCGTGCCGGACGACGCCGGCTTCCAGCGCCGCGTGCTGCTGGCCGCACTGGCGCTGTTCG
>JAIENF010000317.1 GCA_019751575.1 Burkholderiales bacterium | reverse complement strand
CGTGCCGGCAACGGCCGGGCTTGCCGGGGAGGGGGCCGGCGCGACGCCGGGCGGGCCGGCTGCGCGCTGCCGCTCCAGGAACGCGGCGACCGGATCGCGGGCGTTCACCGGGAACAGGTCGAGCACGATGCGGTGGCCGAACTCGCCGATCGGTTTCAGCGCGAAGGCCTGGGGCGCGACCTCCGACTTCACGTCGAACACGACGCGGATCACCCCTGGCTTGTAGCGCCCGACCCGCGCCTGTCGGATCAGCGGATCGTCGGCGGACAGCGCCGAGCCGATCTTCGCGAGCGCAGGTCCGATGTCGACGCCGTCGAGCTCCAGCACGACGCGATCCGGATCGCGCACCACGAACAGCCGCCAGGTCACCGGCCGCGGCGATTCGAAGGTGACGCGGGTCGAATCCGGCGCTGGCCATACGCGTACCGCCGTCACCTGCGCCGCTGCGGTCGACGGGGCCAGTGCCACCCACGTCGCCAGCACGGCCAGCATCGCCAGCAGCGCCTTCATGTGGAACGGCCTGTCCCGGCGACGTCCTCGCCGGTTGCGTCCAGGGCGTCGCCAGCATCGAGCGCATCGAGCAGCGCAGTGCCGCGCGGGCCGCACGCAGCCAGGGTCGCACACCGCGCCTCGCCCTCGATCGAAAGATCGATCCGCAGGTCGGGGGCGGGCAGCAGCAGCGCTGCACGCTCGGGCCATTCGACCAGCGTCACCGTATCGCCGCCGAGGTATTCGTCGAAGCCGGACTCCACCCATTCCGCGGGGTGCTCGAACCGGTAGAGGTCGAGGTGGGCCAGCGCCAGGCCACCGGCGCTGTAGGATTCGACCAGGGTGAATGTCGGACTTCTGACCCGGCCCTGTTCGCCCAGTGCACGGAGCAAGGCACGCACCAGCGTCGTCTTGCCTGCCCCCAGCGGACCGGACAGGTGGATCGACAGGCCGGGCACCAGCAGTGGCGCGATCGCCGCGCCGAGCGCGGACGTGGCGGCGTCATCGGCCAGCCTGCGTGTTAACGTCGTCGTCATCGCACTGGGCGCACTGGGCGTCCGGACGGATGGTGTCGCCGAGGTTGCATTCGATGGCAGGAGCAGTTCCCGTGGCCCCGGAGGGCAGGCATGTGGATCCGGCCGCACTGGTGCGGTCGATTCGCGGCTGGGCAGCCGAACTCGGCTTCCAGCATGCCGCGATCGCAGCGCTGGACCTCTCCGCGGCGAAACCGCGCTTGATCGAATGGCTTGAGCAGGGCTTCCACGGCGAGATGGATTATATGGCACGCCATGCGTCCCTCCGCCTCGACCCGCAGAAGCTGGTGCCCGGCGTCGTGCGGTCGATCAGCGTGCGCATGGATTACTGGCCCGAAGAGGCGATGGACGCACGGGCGGTGCTCGACGAGCCATCGCTGGCCTACGTGTCGCGCTATGCGCTGGGCCGCGATTACCACAAGGTGCTGCGCGGCCGGCTGGCGCGGCTGGCCGCGCGCATCGCGGGCGCGGCCGGCCCGCATGGCTTCCGGGTGTTCACCGACAGCGCGCCGGTGATGGAAGTGGAACTCGCCTCGTCGGCAGGCCTGGGCTGGCGCGGCAAGCACACGCTCCTGCTCGACCGCGAGCACGGATCGTGGTTCTTCCTCGGCGAGATACTCACCGACCTGCCGTTGCCGGTGGATCCCCCGGTCGGCGCGTACTGTGGCAGCTGCACGCGCTGCATCGACCTGTGCCCCACCGGAGCGATCGTCGGGCCGTACCGGCTCGATGCGCGGCGCTGCATTTCCTACCTGACGATCGAACTGAAGGGCTCCATCCCGGAACCGCTGCGTGCCCCGATCGGCAACCGGGTCTATGGCTGCGACGACTGCCAGCTCGCCTGCCCGTGGAACCGCCATGCCAGGCCCGCGGCCGACCAGGCATTCGCGGTTCGCAACGGGCTCGACCGCGCGTCGCTGGTCGAGCTGTCCGCATGGACCGAGGCGCAGTTCGACGAGCGGATGGCCGGCAGCGCGATCCGCCGCATCGGCCATGAACGCTGGCTGCGCAATCTCGCCGTCGGGCTGGGCAATGCGCCGACCACGCCCGAGGTCGTGGGCGCGCTGCAGCGGCTGGCGGCCGGCCCGTCGGCGCTGGTGCGCGAGCATGCCGCATGGGCGCTGGCCCGGCACGGCGAGGCCGGGGCGATCGTCGCCCGGATATCCTGATCCCGCCGACGAAGGCTGCCCGCCCGGCACCGTGGCGCCGGGCAGGCGGTCATTGCGCCGGAAGGCCTTGTCCGCGGGGCGCGTCCGCCTCGGGCCAGAGGCGATCCACGGCCTCGATCCAGTGTTCCACCGGCAGGTCGCAGCCGGTCTGCAGGTGGCCGAGGCAGCCGATGTTGGCGGTCAGGATCGACTGCGGGGCGCCGGACTCGAGGGCCGCGACCTTCTGCGCCAGCAACTGTCCGGACAATTCCGGCTGCAGGATGGAATAGGTGCCGGCCGATCCGCAGCACAGGTGGGCGTCCGGTACGTCGGTCGGTTCCAGCCCGAGCTCGGCCAGCATGGACTCGACCTGCCCGCGCAGCCGCAACGCATGCTGCAGCGTGCACGGCGCATGGAAGGCGACCCGGCGGCCGGGGGCGGGCCGTGGCGGCCGCGCCGCGCCAGGCCGGGACAGCTCCGCAGCGACCACTTCCGACAGGTCGCGCGACAACGTGGTCACCCGTGCCGCGCGCATGGCATAGGCGGGATCGCCCGCGAGCAGGGCGCCGTAGTCCTTCACCATCGCGCCGCAGCCGCTGGCCGTGGTCACGATCGCCTCGGCGCCGCCTTCGATCGAGGGCCACCATGCGTCGATGTTCCGGCGTATCTGGTCCAGGGCCGCTTCGTGCGCATTCAGGTGGTGGGTCACCGCGCCACAGCAGCCCGCGCTCGAGGCGACGACCAGCGACACGCCCAGGCGGTCGAGTACCCGGGTGGCGGCCGCATTGATCCCCGGGGCGATCGAGGGTTGCACGCAGCCTTCCAGCACCAGCATGCGCCGCGCATGGCGCGGTGCCGGTCGTGCGCCTGCCGCGCGCAAGGGTGGCACCTTGAGCGCGAGCGTCGACGGCAGCACCGGCCTCAGGGCGCGGGCAGCGGACAGCAGCGGGCCGAACAGCGCCGGCCGCGGCAGCACGGTGCGCAGTGCCCAGCGCAGCAGCCGGTCGCCGCCGGTGCGTGGCACCTGGGTCTCGACCACGTGGCGGCCGATGTCGGCGAGCCGGCCGTAGCGCACCCCCGAGGGGCAGGTGGTCTCGCAGGCGCGGCAGGTGAGGCAGCGGTCGAGATGGTCGCGCGTCTTCGTCGTCGCGGGCGCGCCTTCGAGGACCTGCTTGATCAGGTAGATGCGGCCGCGCGGGCCATCCAGCTCGTCGCCGACCAGCTGGTAGGTGGGGCAGGTGGCGGTGCAGAACCCGCAATGCACGCAGGCACGCAGGATCGCCTCGGCCTCCCGGCCTTCTTCGGTGTCGCGGATGAACGCGGCGAGCGAGGTCTGCATCTCAGAGTCCCGGGTACAGGCGGCCGTGGTTGAACAGGCCTGCCGGATCGAATTCGGCCTTCAGGCGCTGGTGGATGCGCAGGAGCGCCGGATCGAGCGGTGCAAAACAGCCGGCGGGCATGCCGTGCGCCCCGGACTTTCCTTGGCCGCGGCGGAACAGGGTCGCATGCCCGCCGGCCGAGCGCGCGGCTTCGCGCAGCAGGGCCGCGGGTGCATCCGAACGCAGCCAGCGCAGTGCACCGCCCCATTCGACCAGGCCTGCCCCTGCGCCTGCCGACGTGTCGAGGCCGGTCAGCGGCGGCGTGGTCGAAGGCAACGACAGTCGCCACAGCGGCACGTCGCCGGCGAAGAACGGCGCCGACTGTTCCCGCAGCGCGGTCCAGAACGCCGCCGCGTCGACCGGGTCGAGCCTGTCGCCGCCCAGGGCGGACCGTGCGGCATCGACCGCCGCCGCGGCACCGGACAGGCGCAGGTGCAGCGTGCCGGCCGACCAGGCGGAGGCCGACAGTGGCAGGGGCTGGCCGCCCCAGCGGTTCAGGCGCTCGAGCGCCACCTGCTCCGGGACGCCATCGAAGCGCAGCGTGGCCTCGGCCACCGGCGCTGGCACCACCTTCAGCGACACCTCGGTGATCACGCCCAGGATGCCCAGCGACCCTGCGAGCAGCCGGCTCACGTCGTAGCCGGCGACGTTCTTGATGACCTGCCCGCCGAACGACAGGTGCTGGCCACGCCCGTTGATCAGCTTCGCGCCGAGCACGAAGTCGCGCACGCTGCCCGAGGTGGCGCGCCGCGGGCCGGACAGCCCGGCGGCGATGCAGCCGCCGACGGTCGCCTGCGCGCCGAAGTGCGGCGCCTCGCAGGCGAGCATCTGCCCGCTGGCCGCCAGCGCGGCCTCGAGTTCCGCCAGCGGCGTGCCGCAGCGGGCAGTGACCACCAGTTCGCTCGGGTCGTACTCGACGATGCCCGTATGGATGCGCGTGTCGAGCGTCGTTTCCGCGCTGCCGTCCGCAGGCGGTTCGCCGTACCAGTCCTTGGTGCCGCCGCCGCGGATGCGCAACCGCCGTGCTCGCCCGAAGGCCGAGCGCACCTGATCCACGAGTTCTTCTGCCCGGTCCGCCGTCGCCATGCTCAGAAGCGCTCCAGTTCCGGATGCGGCAACGCGCCGCCATGCACCTTGAGCCGGCCGTACTCGGCGCAGCGGTGCAGGGTCGGGATGCACTTGTCCGGGTTGAGCAGGCCGTGCGGATCGAACGCGCGCTTCACGCCGAAGAACTGTTCGCGCTCGTCGGCCGGGAACTGCACGCACATCTGGTTGATCTTCTCGATGCCCACGCCGTGCTCCCCGGTGACGGTGCCGCCGAGCTTCACGCACAGTTCCAGGATGTCCGCGCCGAAGGCCTCGGCGCGCGCCAGGGACGAGGGATCGTTGGCATCGAACAGGATCAGCGGGTGCAGGTTGCCGTCGCCCGCATGGAACACGTTCGGGCAGCGCATGTCGTACTTCACCTCCATCTGCTGGATCGCGCGCAGCATCTCGCCCAGGCGCCGGCGCGGGATGGTGCCATCCATGCAGTAGTAGTCGGGCGATACCCGGCCGGCTGCGGGGAAGGCATTCTTGCGGCCGGCCCAGAAGCGCAGGCGTTCGGCTTCGGAGGCGGACACGCGAAGGCCGGTCGCGCCGGCGGCGCGCAGCACCTCGGACATGCGGGCGATCTCTTCGTCGACTTCCTCCGGCGTGCCGTCGGCCTCGCACAGCAGGATCGCCGCGGCATCGAGGTCGTAGCCGGCATTGGCGAACGGCTCGACCATGCGCGTGGCCGGCTGGTCCATCATCTCGAGGCCGGCCGGGATGATGCCGGCGGCGATCAGCTTCGCCACGGCGTCGCCGGCGACGCCGACGTCGCCGAAGCTCGCCATGATGCAGCGGGCGAGCTGCGGGCGCGGGATCAGCCTGACCGTCACCTCGGTGGTCACCGCCAGCATGCCTTCGCTGCCGACCAGGACGGCGAGCAGGTCGAGCCCCGGGCTGTCGAGCGCGCCGCTGCCGAACTCGACGACTTCACCGTCGATGGTCACCGCGCGCACGCGCAGCACGTTGTGCACGGTCAGTCCGTACTTCAGGCAGTGCACGCCGCCCGAGTTCTCCGCGACGTTGCCGCCGATGGAACAGGCGATCTGGCTGGACGGGTCGGGCGCGTAATAGAGGCCGTGCTTCGCGGCGGCCTCCGAGATGGCGAGGTTGCGCACGCCCGGCTGCACGCGCGCGGTGCGGGCCAGCGGGTCGATGGACAGGATGCGGCTCATCTTCGCCGTGGACAGCAGCACGCCGTGGGCGTGGGGCGTGGCACCGCCGGACAGCCCGGTGCCGGCACCGCGCGGCACGATCGGCACGCCGGCCTCGCGGCACAGGCGGATCACCGATACCAGCTGCGCTTCGGTCGACGGCAGGACGGTGGCCAGCGGCAGTTGCCGGAACAGGGTCAGGCCATCGCACTCGTACGGCCGCTGTGCCTCGTCCGTATCGAGGACCGAACCGTCCGGCAGCAGCGCGCGCAGCCTCGAGACCAGCGCATCGCGGCCGGTCGCTGCTTCGGCAAACGTATCCATCGCGTCCGTCCTCGTCGTCTCGCACACGTCGTGTGCGCGTATGGTAAGCCGCCAGCGTACCGGCCGGGGGCTGGCGCGAAACGCACGCCGGGACGACGGTCCGACGGTGCGACCGGGTCAGGGATCGATCAGGATGGCGCGGAAGTCGTTGACGTTGGTATGGGTGGGGCCGGTCACCACCGCGTCACCGAGGCACTCGAAGAACGCGTGGCCGTCGTTGTCTGCGAGCAGCGCGGCCGGGTCCAGGCCCGCCTGGCCTGCACGCAGCCAGGTGTCCGGTCCGATCAGCGCGCCGGCCGCCGGCCCGGCACCGTCGATGCCATCGGTGTCCGCCGCGATCGCATGCACGCCGGCCTGCCCGCGCAGGACCGCGGCGAGCGCCAGCAGGAACTCGACGTTGCGCCCGCCACGCCCCTTTCCGCGCACGGTCACGGTCGTCTCGCCACCGGACAGCAGCACGCAGCGGGGCGGCACCGGCTGGCCATGGCGCACGACCTGCATGGCCATCGCGCCCAGCACGCGCGCCACGTCGCGCGCTTCGCCCTCGATGGCATCGCCGAGGATCAGGGGCGCGTATCCTGCGGCACGTGCGACGGCTGCGGCGGCTTCCAGCGCATCCTGGGGGCGGGCGACCAGCCGCGTGACCGCGTTCGCCAGCCGTGGGTCGCCGGGCTTCGGGGTCTCGGCACCTGCGGTGCGCAGGAAGGCGAGCGCGCTGGCGGGTTCGTGCAGCCGGTACCTGGCGAGCACCCGCAGTGCATCGGCGGCGGTCGTGGTGTCTGCGACCGTCGGTCCCGAGGCGATCGTCTCCAGGCCATCGCCCGGCACGTCCGAGATCGCGAGCGTGACCAGGCGCGCCGGATGGCAGGCCAGCGCGAGGCGGCCGCCCTTGATGCGCGACAGGTGCTTGCGCACGCAGTTCATCTCGCCGATGTCCGCGCCGGAAGCGAGCAGCGCGCGCGACAGCGCCTGCTTGTCCTCGAGCGGGACCGATGGCGGCGGGCAGGCGAGGAGCGCGGACCCGCCGCCCGAGATCAGGCAGAGCACGAGATCGCCCGCAGCGAGCCCGGACACGCGTTCCAGCAGGCGTGCCGTCGCGGCCACGCCGGCCGCATCCGGCACCGGATGTCCGGCCTCGACGACCTCGATCTTCCTGCACGGCAGTGCATGGCCGTAACGCGTGATCACCATGCCCTCGATCCGGTCGAGGTCGGATGCCCAGGCGGCTTCGACCGCGCGAGCCATCGATGCCGCCGCCTTGCCGGCGCCGATCACCAGGACGCGGCCGGAGCGCGGCAGCGCCGGCAGCGCGGGCGCGACGCAGCGCATGGGATCGGCGGCCGCC
>JAIENF010000131.1 GCA_019751575.1 Burkholderiales bacterium | reverse complement strand
CCTGCAACCTCGATCCCTCCCGGATCGAGGAGGCGATCACGCCCCGCACACGGGCGATCATGCCGGTCTCGCTCTACGGGCAGGTCGCCGACATGGACGAGATCTGCGCCATCGCGGCGCGGCGCGGCATCGCCGTGGTGGAGGACGCCGCGCAGAGCTTCGGCGCACGGTACAAGGGCCGCCGCAGCTGCGCGCTGTCGACCATCGGCTGCACCAGCTTCTTCCCGAGCAAGCCGCTGGGCTGCTACGGCGACGGCGGTGCCATGTTCACCGACGATCCCGACCTCGCCCGCGCGATGCGCGAGGTGCGCGTACACGGGCAGTCTCGCCGCTACTACCACACGCGTATCGGCGTCGGCGGGCGCATGGACACGATCCAGTGCGCGGTGGTGCTCGCCAAGCTCGACGTCTTCGAGGACGAACTCGTCGCCCGCGAAGCGGTGGCTGCCCGCTACGACCGGCTGCTGGCGCCGCTTTCCGACCGCGTCGTGCTGCCCACGGTCCGCCCCGACCGAAACAGCGTCTGGGCGCAGTACACGCTCCAGGTATCCGACCGCGCCAGGGTGCAGGAACACCTGAAGGCTGCGGGGATCCCGACCTCGGTCCACTATCCAGTCCCGATGCACATGCAGCCAGCCTACGCGGAGCATTGCGTGCACGGACCTCTTCCCGTCTCGGAGCGACTTGCCCGGACGGTCCTCAGCCTGCCCATGGACGCCTACATCGGTGCCGAGCAGCAGGAATACGTGGTCGAACGACTCGCGCAGGCCGTCGCGGGTTCGGAGCGGCCGGAATGAACGCCCGACGCACCGGGCAACGGAGGCGGTGATGGACATTCGAGGCAAGCGGTTCCTGATGATTGGTGGCGCCGGGCTGATCGGCTCGCACGCGGTGGACGCCCTGCGCAAGGAGGACGTCGCCGAGATCGTCATCTACGACAGCTTCGTGCGCGGCACACACGAGAATCTCGCCGATGCGCTGACCGACCCGCGGGTCAAGGTCTACGACGTCGGCGGGGACATATGCCAGACCGACATCCTGAACTCGGCAGTCAAGGGCAAGGACGGAGTCTTCCACTTCGCGGCGCTATGGCTGCTGCAGTGCCACGAGTACCCGCGCTCCGCGTTCGAGGTGAACGTCGGCGGCACCTTCAACGTCCTTGAAGCCTGCGTGGCCAACGGCGTGAAGCGCCTCGTGTACTCGTCCTCGGCGTCGGTCTATGGCGACGCGGTGCGAGAGCCGATGGACGAGGACCACCCGTTCAACAACCAGAACTTCTACGGTGCAACGAAGATCTGCGGCGAGGCCATGGCGCGCGCCTACCACCACCGCTACAAGCTCGACTACGTCGGCCTGCGCTACATGAACGTGTACGGGGCGCGGCAGGACTACCGCGGCGCCTACATCGCGGTGATCATGAAGATGCTCGACGCGATCGACCGAGGCGAAGGCCCGACCATCCTCGGCGACGGCAGCGAGGCGTTCGATTTCGTCGCGGTGGAGGATTGCGGCCGCGCCAACGTGTGCGCAATGAAGTCGGACGCGACCGACCGGTTCTACAACGTCGGCACCGGGCGGCGCACGTCGCTCAAGGAGCTTGCCGAGATGCTGGTCGAACTCACCGGTTGCACCAAGGGCATCAAGTACGCCCCGCGCAGCCAGGCGACGCTCGTGCGCAACCGCATCGGCGGCCCCGAGCGCGCGAGCGCCGAGATCGGCTTCACCGCGCAGGTTCCGCTGGCCGAGGGGTTGCGCTCGCTGATCGCCTGGCGGGCCGCGCACATCGAGCAGGTCGCATCGCGCAGGCTGAAGGCCGCGATCTAAGCCACGGCGGGACAAGCCTCTCATGTGCGGGATCGCCGGAGCGGTACACCTCGACCAGACCGCGGTGTCGCCGGTCGCGTTGATCCGCATGGCGAACTCGATCGCGCACCGCGGTCCCGACGGCGAGGGGCACTACGTCGACCGCAACGCCGGGCTCGCGCACCGGCGGCTCGCGATCATCGACCTCTCGCCCGCCGGCCACCAGCCGATGGTGTCGGAGGATGGGCGGTACGTGCTCGTCTACAACGGCGAGGTCTACAACTTCGCCGAGCTTCGGGCCGAACTCGAAGCGCTCGGCCACAGGTTCGTGTCGCGCAGCGACTCGGAAGTCGTGCTGAAGGCACTCGCCCATTGGGGCATCGGCGCGGTGACACGCTTCAACGGCATGTTCGCGTTCGCGCTGCTCGACCGCACGTCGCGCAAGATGTACCTCGCGAGGGACCGCTACGGCATCAAGCCGCTCTACTATGCGGAGGCAGGGGGCAAGCTGCTTTTCGCGTCCGAGATCAAGGCGATCGTCGCGCACGGCGAATACCGCACGCGCATCGACGTAGAGGGACTCGTCGAGTACCTGACCTTCCAGAACTTCTTCACCGATCGAACGCTGTTCGGAGGGGTGCAACTGCTTCCGGCGGGTTGCACGATGACGATCGACTGCGCATCCGGCCGCGTCGAGCCGCCCCGCCAGTACTGGGACTACTCGTTCGAGGAACCCACGTCTCCCGCTTCGGACGGCGAGTATGTCGAGGAACTCGATCGCCTGATCAGGCAGGCCGTGAGCCGCCAGCTGGTGAGCGATGTCGACCTCGGTTCCTACCTCTCCGGCGGGATGGATAGCGGGTCGCTGACGGCGCTCGCCGCGCGCGAGCTGCCGTACATAAAGTCATTCACCTGCGGGTTCGACCTCAACTCGGCCTCGGGCGTAGAGCTGGGATTCGACGAACGTGCCACCGCCGAGTACATGTCGTACGTGTTCAAGACCGAGCACTACGAGATGGTACTCAAGGCCGGTGACATGGAGCGCGTGCTGCCGCGCCTGGCCTGGCACCTCGAGGAGCCGCGCGTCGGGCAGAGCTATCCGAACTTCTACGCCGCGCAGCTCGCCAGCAAGTTCGTGAAGGTCGTATTGTCGGGCACCGGGGGCGACGAGATCTTCGCCGGCTATCCCTGGCGCTACTACCGTGCGGTCGTCAACGACGACTTCGAGCACTACGCGGACAAGTACTACGCGTTCTGGCAGCGCCTCGTCCCGGGCGATTCGATGGCGAGCGTGCTGGCCCCGGTGTGGAGCGACGTGAAGCACGTGTCGACCAGGGACATCTTCCGGGGGGTGTTCAACACCCACGCCCACACGCTCACCCGCCCAGAGGACTACATCAACCACTCGCTATACTTCGAGGCGAAGACATTCCTGCATGGTCTGCTGGTCGTCGAAGACAAGCTGTCGATGGCGCACTCGCTCGAAACCCGAGTGCCGTTCCTCGACAACGACCTCGTCGACTTCGCGATGAAGATCCCGGCCCGGCTCAAGCTCGGGAACCTCACCGAGGTCGTCGGACTGAACGAGAACGAACCCGGCAGCAAGACGCTCAAGTACTTCCAGAAAACCCGCGACGGCAAGCTGCTGCTGCGCCGGGTCATGGAGCGCTACATCCCCTCGCAGATCACCGAGCGCGCGAAGCAGGGGTTCTCCGCCCCGGACGCGAGCTGGTTCAAGGGGGAAAGCATCGACTACGTGCGGCGCGCGCTGTACGACCCGCGGGCGCGAATCTACGAGTACCTCGACCCGGGTGCGGTGCAGTCGCTGGTGAGCGACCACCTCGAGGGACGCGAGAACCGGCGGCTGCTCATCTGGTCGCTGCTCAATCTTGAGACGTGGTGCAGGAAGTTCCTGTAGTGAAGCCTGACACCTCCCTCAGAAGTTGCGGAGCGGTCGCGAGGCCGGGAAGGTAACGATTGGACGAGAACGTGCCCGCTAGAAGGAGCAGTGCCCTCGCTGCGGCTCTTGACCCTTTTTCGAACCTTCGTTCGATCAAGGAATGCACCCGGGTGTTGTTGCAGTTTCGCGCCCTCGTTCTGGAGATGGCGCGCCGCGATATTGTCGACCAGTATGCCGGACAGGTAGCAGGAGCGGTATGGGCGATCGCCCATCCGCTCTACATGGCTGCCTTGTATGTCGTCGTGTTCGGCGTCGTGTTCAAGGTTCGCATTCCGGCAGCGGCGGACATGCCCTACGACTACACCGCCTACGTGCTGGCCGGACTGTTTCCCTGGCTCGCGTTCAATTCCTGCATGACGAAGGCCTGTTCCCTGTTCTTCACGAATGCCAACCTGGTCAAGCAGGTCGTGTTTCCCCTGGAGGTTCTTCCGGCGAAGACGGTCCTGTCGAGCTTGCTGCCACAGGCAGTCGGAACCGTTGCGCTGTTCGTCTACGTGCTTGCCATCCACGGCTACATGCACTGGACCTACGTCCTGCTCCCCGTTCTCGTGCTGCTGCAGGTACTCGCGATGCTTGGCATCGCATTCCTGTTTTCGTCGATCAGCACATTCTTCCGCGACCTGAAGGATTTCGTCCAGATCTTCGGCGCAACCGGTGTCTACCTGATGCCCGCGTTCTATCTTCCCGCCTGGGTCCCTGGCCCGATGCAGCCGTTGCTGTATGCGAACCCGTTCAGCTACATGACGTGGTGTTACCAGGACGTTCTCTACTACGGCCGCATCGAGCACCCGATTGCGTGGATCGTCTTCCCCACAATGAGCCTTCTGCTGTTCGCCTGGGGCTTCAGGGTTTTTCAACGGGTGAAGCCACACCTCGGAGACGTACTGTGAGGTCGAACGGGGAAAGCATAGCGATCAGCGTGCAAGGCGTTTCGAAGATGTACCGCATGTACCGACGCCCGAGCGACATGCTCCACGAGTTGGTCCGTCGAGCTCCGCGGCATACGGAAGCGTGGCCGTTGCGGGACATTTCTTTCGAGGTACGTCAGGGTGAAGTAGTCGGAGTCATAGGCCGCAACGGCGCGGGCAAGAGCACCCTGCTCAAGATCGTCGCCGGCACGCTTTCTCCCACCCAGGGTTCCGTGAAGGTTGCCGGGCGTATCTCGGCCATCCTTGAACTCGGAACCGGTTTCAATCCGGAGTACACCGGCCGCGAGAACATCCTTCTTGGCGGACTGTGCATGGGCATGACGGCCGAGGAGATAAAGGCCAAGCAATCGTGGATCATCGAGTTCAGCGAACTGGAGCACGTGATCGACAACCCGTTCAAGACGTACTCGAGCGGAATGCAGGCCAGGCTCACCTTCGCAACAGCGATCTCGGTGGATCCGGACATCTTCATCGTGGACGAGGCACTTGCGACAGGTGATGCCGCGTTCGTCGAGAAGTGTCTCGCGCGTATCGGCCAGATCGTCAACGCCGGCGCGACGGTGCTGCTGGTAACCCACAACTCCAACCTGATCGCGCGCTTCGGAAAGCGGGCGATCTGGCTCGAGGATGGACGAATCCGCGAAGATGGCGACGTGGAGGTTGTCGCCAAGAACTACGAACTGTCTTCCTACGCGCAGTCTGCGAAGTACCTGGCAGCGCACCCGTCGAGCGATCGAATCGGCGACCAGAAGGTGACCATCGAGCGGGTCAGCCTGGAGGGCTCCGCGGCCGGTGAAGGCGTCTTCTTCCAGGGCTCGCCGTTCAAGATCGTCATCGATATACGCTCCACCATCGAGAGCGATCGACTCAACGCATTCGTGGCGATCTACCGCATCGACGGACAGATCGCGTGGACCGCAACCCACTACAATCACCTGGATGCCGACTACCACCCCGCGTCGACGCCTCCGGCCGTAAAGCCGGGCCCGTATCGGCTGGAACTGGCGATCGACCACCTTCAGTTGGCCAGCGGGAGCTACTACGTCTCCGTCGGCATTGAACCATACCCGGACGTGGCGCGCGTCAACGACTACCACGATTGGCAGCCGCGGGCGGCCACGTTCTCGGTCACGCGCACCGATCGGCTGCTCGTCTCGAAGGTGTTCGACTCGCCGTGTCGGTGGACGCTCGCGCCCGGCGGCAGCGACGCGCAGGACGCCGGGCGTGTCCCGATCAAGGAGCCTGCTCCGGTCCTCGCAGCGTTTCCGCACCCGTTCATGTCGGCGTGCGCCCTGTCGAACGACGCGGAGTTCCTGGATTTTGACGGCTTCCTCGCCCTCAACCGCCTGCTGAACGGCCCCGACGGACTGGGGCTTCCGCTGTCGAACAGCGTGTTCTTCCACGTCACACACGCGCTCTGCCACGGCTCGTTCGGATATCTCGAGCCCGCCATGGCGGATCGGCGCGCGCTGCTGCGGGAGGCGATCCGCGCTGGTCACATCGACACCCTGCACGCCTACGGCGACTTCGACAAGGGAGGGTTTCGGCGGCATCACGCCGAGGCCGTGGCCGAAGAGTGCATGCGGCACGGGTTGTCCCTGCCCGTCTGGACCAACCACGGTTCGTCGGAGAACGTCCAGAACCTCGGTCATCGACGCCTCGACGACTATCAGAGGGGCGACGACCCTTCCAGCGATGCCTATCACCTCGATCTGCTCCGGATGATCGGTATGCGCTATGCGTGGGTCGACGACGGGTTGACTCGGCTCGATTCGCCCGAGCCGATGCTCTACCGGGAAACGGCGCGCGACGGATCCGCACTGACTCTGTTCCGCCGGTTCAGGGGCCTCGAAGGGAGGTCCGCTCCGAACGCGGGCAACCTCGCGGAGCAGCTCCCGGTCTCCGACATCGACGACCTCGTCGCGGCTGGACGGGCAGCGATCGTCTATCAGCACTTCGGCGTGAAGCGACGGCTGGAAGCGGGCGGATTCGAAGAGAACCGTCCGCCCTTCTTCGACGCGGCAGGCATGCAGGTGCTGCAGCGCCTGGCCTGCCACCACCGCGCCGGGCGCTGCTGGGTCACGACGGTTTCGAAGCTGCTGGCCTTCCTCGAAGTCCGCGACTCGCTGGCCGCGTCGCTCGTCGGCAACACGCTGAGGCTGACGATCTCCCGCGCAGGGCTGCGTCCGGCGGACCTCGCCGGAATCACGATCCGCGACGTGCCTGAGCGCGTCGAGCGCGTCGAGCTGATGACCACGGAGCGCGACGCCTGCGGGGTGACGGTCCCGAACCGGAGGGTCGCACCCGGCATCCGGATGGTCGCGCTCCCCGCCTGGGAGCCGTTTCCGTGGTGAACGGCGGCATCCGCCCCGAGTGGCGGCGAATGGTCGAACGCGCGCAGGCCGAAGGAGACGGCAACTACGCGGAGTTCGTCGCTCGCCAGTCCGCTGAGAGCTACCGCCAGCGCGTGTCCGACATCGGCTTCACGGGTCTCGGCCGGGTGCTGGACCTCGGATGCGGACACGGCCTGTGGTCGACCGCGCTCGCCCGCGTCAATCGGGAAGTCGTTGCGGTAGAGATCCACCGCTCGCGCCTGCTCGGAACGCAGGCCCTTGCAGCGGACGAAGGGTTGGAGAATATCCGGTGCGTGCGGGCCAACGCGATACGCCTTCCGTTCCCCGACGCGAGCTTCGACGGTATCTTCTGCTACGGCGTCTTCATGTTCCTGCCACCGCAGGTCGCGCTCGACGAGAT
>JAIENF010000484.1 GCA_019751575.1 Burkholderiales bacterium | reverse complement strand
GACATCGTGCAACCGAATGCGGCGTTCTGCGGCGGCATCTCGGCCATGCTGCGCATCGTCGCGCTGGCCGAGGCGCATGGCGTGCCGGTCACCGGCGCGGGCGGCTTCGAGGCGGCCAACCTTCCGGTGATGGCCGGGCATGCGCATGGCGGCATGCTGGAAGTGCATGGGGCGCATGTCGCGCTGCGTGCGCGTTTCGCAACCCATCCCGAGTCCGCCCAGGGCAGGTTGCATGTACCGGACGCACCGGGACTGGGCTTCAGCCTGCTCGAGTGAACCGGGCGGCGGCGGAGATTCCCCTCAGCCTGCGGAAAAACGGTCCGAACGCGTGGAGCCCGCTCTCTCCAGACCCAGCGAAATCACGTCGTCTGCAGCGTCATCGGGCAACGTGGTGCCGAACCAGCGGTCCATGAAGGTGAACAGAAAACCGTAGTTGCCACGAAAGCAGGCATGGTGGAGGTGGTGGCTGCGAGCGTTCGAGAGCCAGCGCCAGCCCACCGGAAGCGCCTGATAGTTGGCATGCCCCAGGCTGTTGTAGGTGAGGGACAGGATCGGCAATGCCACCAGCGCCGCCAGCGAGAAGGACCACAACAGCATGGGCACGATCAGGACACTGCCGAGCAATACCGCTTCTACCGGATGGAAGGCGTAGGTCGACCACGGGGTGGTCACCACCGAGCGGTGGTGCGGCAGGTGGAAACGCTGGAACAGCAGCCGGTGGTGCAGCAGCCTGTGGTGCAGGTAGAAGTGCAGATCGTTCCACAACAGCAGCACCACGCACTCCGCCAGGACACGCCAGACCGGCACTTGCAGTGTCACCTCGGCCCAGCCGTTCTGGACCAGCACCCAGGGCACCAGCAGACCGACTCCGAAGATCAGCACCGACAGGGCAGACAAGGCGATTTCGCGGCGCACCTGGCGTGGATTCAATGGCCGGGGATCGAGTACGCGGCCCACGCCCAGGCCAGGAAGAACGAAGCGGGTGATGGCCATGCTGGCCAGCGCAAAACCGACGTACAGCACCGCAAAGAACATCACCCCGCCCAGCGCAACGTCGAGTGCAGTCCAGTGAAGCGGGGAAGTCCAGGATGTCAACGGCATGGTGGCGGGCCGCCAGGTGAAGAGCGCGGGCCCCACGAATTCAGACGCCCGGACAAGTGAAGTCTCTGCTCCAGCAGGCGGCGGGAGCCGCCCAGGCTGGAGCATAGTCGATGGAACGACCCCGCAGGAATCACTCGGCCACCTTGAAGGCGAAGGTGCTGGACCTCAGACGCCAAGGTTCACGCGCCGCCAGCGCGACCGCGCCAGCGCAGTTCGATCGCGGCCCGACGGCCGAGCTCGGCCTCGACGGCCGCAGCCGCCTGCCCTGCGCTCCAGCCACGCAACGGTGCCATCACCCCGGCGACCCGCGCGACCTCGGCACGTTCGACGCGACCGAGCGTGCCGATCACCAGGCGCCGGTCGAGCACGTCCGACAGCGTGCACGCCGCCTCGTCGGTGACCGCGAACGCCACCTGCGCGGCGATGTCGAGCCGGCCCGGGCGGTCACTGATCCGCGCCGCCAGCGACGGCTCGCGCTCGACGAGATCGAGGATCCGCTCGTGATCGGTGCCGTACAGGCGAGCGAGGTGCAACCGGGTGACGTCGTCGAGCGGCACTGTCGGCCGGCTGCGCACGACGGCGTCGAAGTACGGCTGGGCGTCCTCGGCCCAGGCGAACGCGCCGTGCGCGGTGGCTTGGCGCGAATCGAACGCACGGGCCGGCACGCCACGCAGCGCATCGGACGCCAGCAACGCCTTCACGGTCTCGACGCCGAGCGCCCGGCCGGTCGTCCACTTGCCACCACCGATCGACCACAGGTTCTTCACGCCCGACGGCGCGTGGTCGTACAGCTCGTGGCGACGGCTGGTGGTGTAGGAGTCCTTCGAGTCGTCGACGATCAGCGGACGGATGCCTACCGTGGTCGCCTCGATGTCCTCTACGCGCAGCTTCGGATAGCCGTCGGCGATCGTGTCGTTCAGCGTGCCGAGGATCAGCGCGACGTCGCCCTCGTCCGCGCGCACCGCATCCGGTGCATCGTCGACGTGGGTGTCGGTCGGGCCGATGAACGAATGGCCCTGCCACGGCGAGACGATCACGTGGTGACCGCTGCGCGCCCGGGCGAACACGGTGTCGGTGACCTGCGCCTGGCCGGCCACCGGCTGCGTGAGCAGGTGCACGCCCTTGCTGCGGTTCACCTTCACGCCCATCGACCGGCCGAGGTCGCTGAGCACCAGGTCCATCCACGGACCGGCCGCGTTCACCACGGTGCGCCCGCGAACCTCGTGTCGCTCGCCGGTGATCCGGTCGAGCAGCTGGAGGCCCTGCACGGCCACGTCGCCGCCGGCGGCGGGGTCGCGGTCGAACATGAAGCCGACGGCCTCCATGTGGTTGAATGCCTGCGCGCCCACGTCGACCGCGGACTGCAGGAACGCGAGCAGCAGCCGCTCGGGGTGCAGGTTGAACGTGTCGTGGTAGGCGAACGCGCCTTGCAGTTGGTGCGCGTCGAGCCACGGCACGGCGGCCAGGGTCTTCTCGCGGGACAGCCAGCCGGGCAGCGGGATACGCATGTCCGCCGGCATGTTGCGGTTCCGGTCGAACGCGAGGCCCGTGTAGAGCAGCACACCCGCCCCGATCAGCGCGGTCGAGGGCGTGCTCCACCGCCACGCCGGCATCAGGAAGCGCTGCTGATGCACGAGGTGCGGGGCCGCGAGCGCGAGCATACGCCGCTCGCGCAGGCTTTCGCGCACCACACCGAACTCGAAGGTCTCGAGGTAGCGGATGCCGCCGTGGATCAGCTTCGAGGTCGCCGAGCTGGTGCCATGGCCGAAGTCGCCCTTGTCGACGACGAGCGTGCGCAAGCCCCGGCCGGCGGCCTCACGGGCCACGTTCACGCCAGTGATGCCACCTCCGACCACGATCACGTCGAAGGGCTGTGCGAGCTGAGCGAGGTCGCGTTCGATCCTCATCGGTGGGTCCTCATGACGGCCGCCAGGTTGCCGACGAGTATCCACCCCTGGGCGGGACGCGACCACACCGGCTCGACAGACCGTGCACTGGACCGCCCCGGGCCTTGCAATGCCGGGCCGAAGCGCCGGATCAGCGTCACCAGGCCCGCGTGGCCGGCCGACGCGCGCTCACCAAGCGCGGATGGAGGACAGGGTTTCCTGCGACAGCCGTCCTGCGACCGGCCAGCGATGCGCCGAGCGAACGGACGGCCGCCGCGGATCAGCCGGCCGCCATCAGCTCCGACGCCCGCTTCACCGACTTCACGATGTTGACGTACCCGGTGCACCGGCAGATGTTCCCCTCGAGCCCGTGCAGGATCTGCTCCTCGGTCGGCTTGGGATTGCGGCGAAGCAGGTCGGTCACCGCCATCACCATGCCGGGGGTGCAGTAGCCGCACTGCAGCCCGTGGCATTCCGAAAAGGCCTGCTGTACCGGATGCAGCGCCTCGCCGTTGGCCATGCCTTCGATCGTGGTGATCTTCGCGCCGTTCACCTGCACCGCCAGCAGCGTGCAGGACTTCAGCGCCCGGCCGTCCACCAGCACGGTGCAGGCACCGCACTGGGTCGTGTCGCATCCGACATGCGTGCCGGTGAGCTGCTGCGCATCGCGCAGGAAGTTCACCAGCAGCGTGCGGTCTTCGACGTCGGCGGATACGGCCTTGCCGTTCAGGGTGAGTTCGATTCGGCTCATGTTCGTTCAACCCAGCAGTTCGTTGACCGCGCGCGCCGCCATCACCCGGCACAGTTGTGCCCGGTACTCGCGGGTGGCATGGATGTCTTCGGAGAAATGCGATGCGTCGAGCGCCAGGCCGTCGAGCGCCTTCGGCGACATCGACTTCGCCAGCGCCGCCTCGGCCTCGGCCCAGCGGAACACGCCGTTGCCTGCACCGGTCACCGCGACCCGCACGCCGCTGCCGGTGTCGGCCACGAACACGCCGGACATCGCATAGCCGGTGGCCGGATGCGCGAACTTCACGTAGCCGGCACGGCGCGGCACCGGGAAGCGCACCGCGGTGACGATCTCGCCTTCGCCCAGCGCCGTGGTGAACAGGCCCTGGAAGTAGTCGTCCGCCGCGATCTGCCGCAGGTGGGTCACCACCGTCGCGCCCAGGCCGAGCACGCCCGCCGGATAGTCGGCGGCCGGGTCGTTGTTGGCGATCGAGCCACCGATGGTGCCCATGTAGCGCACCTGCGGATCGCCGATGCCGCGCGCGAGCCTGGCCAGTGCCGGGATGGCAGCGCCCACGACTTCCGAGCCTTGCACCTGGTCATGCGTGGCGGCCGACCCGATCACCAGCATGTCGCCTTCGCGGGTGATCGACTTCAGTTCGCCGAGCGGGCCGACATGGACGAGGTGGGAGGCCTGCGCCAGCCGCTGCTTCATCGTCGGCAGCAACGTCATGCCACCCGACATCAGGCGCGCTTCGCCATTGGCGGCGAGGAACCCGGCTGCTTCCGCGACCGACTTCGGCCGCACGTATTCAAACTCGTACATTCAGTGCTCCTTCTGTGCGACGGTCGGTGTCCGGGCGATCATTTCAGCCCGCCTGCAGCGGCGATCGCGTGCCAGACGCGGCTGGACGTGAACGGCATGTCCATCGGCGGCACGCCGAGCGGGCGCAGTGCATCGGCCATCGCATTGGACATCGCGGAAATCGAACCGGTGCAGCCCGACTCGCCCACGCCCTTGGCACCGAGCGAGTTGATCTTGCTCGGGATGCAGTTCTCGTCGATCACGATGTGCTTGAGCATGCCCGCGCGCGGCATCGTGTAGTCCATGAAGCTGCCGGTCATCAGCTGGCCGGTCTCTTCGTCGTAGATCGCCTTCTCGCAGAACACCTGGCCGACGCCCTGGAGCACGCCGCCATGCACCTGCCCTTCGACGATGGTGTGGTCGACCGCGTGGCCGCAATCGTCGACCGCGACGTACGACAGGATCTCGGTGGTGCCGGTGAGCGGGTCGATCTCGACCTCGGCGATATGGCAGCCGGTCGGGAAGGTGGAACCGATGGTCGCCTCGGCCTGGGTCTTCAGGCCTTCGGGACGCCGCGCCAGTTCGGCCAGCGTGGTCGACTTGCCGCTGACCCGGTCGGTCAACGTGCCCGCGACGTAATCGACCTGCGACGGCTCGGTGTCGAACATCGCCGCCGCGGCCGACTTCGCCACCTCGACCAGCTTCAGGCCGGCGAGCTTGCAGACGCTGCCGGCACCGACCAGCGAGCGCGACCCGCCGGTGTGGTTTCCGATCAGCACGTGGTCGGGCGACCCTTCATGCAGCAGCACGTTCGCGGTGTCGATGCCCATCGCATCGGCGATCACCTGGGTGAAGGTGGTCTCGTGGCCCTGGCCCTGCGCATGGGCGACGGTGAAGGCATGCACGACACCCTTGGCATCGACCTCGATGTCGACCTGGTCCTTCGGGAACACGCCGGCACCGGTGTTCTCGATGAAGGTGGCCATGCCGATGCCGCGCAGCTTGCCCTTCGCCTTCGCCTCGGCTCGACGGGCGGGGAAGCCCTTCCAGTCGGCGAGCAGCACCGCCTTCTCGAGCGATCCGGGGACGTCGGTCGCCTCGTAGGTCGTGCCGGTGGGCGTCTTGTACGGGAACTGGTCGAGGCCGATCGCATTGCGCCGGCGCAGGTCGGCCGGATCCATGCCCAGCCTGGCCGCGGCCTCGTCGACCAGGCGCTCGATCATGTAGTTCACGTCGGGCCGGCCCGCGCCACGGTACGGGGCGATCGGCGACGTGTTGGTGAACACCGCGCGCCAGCGGCCATGCATCGCCGGTATGCGGTAGACGCCGGACAGCAGCACCACCGGGTTGCGCGTGTGGCTGGCGATGCCGGCCGGCGTGATGAACGCGCCCATGTCGGCGACCCAGTCGAGCTGGATCGCGGTGAAGTGGCCGTCCTTGTCGATCGCCAGCTTGCCGGCGATCTGGTTGCTGCGGCCGTGGTAGTCGCTGGCCAGGCATTCGGAGCGGGTGCCGGCCCAGCGCACCGGCCGACCGAGCGTCTTCGCGGCGAGCATCACCGCGCAGTGTTCCGGGTAGTGCGGGCTGCGGTTGCCGAAGCTGCCGCCGACATCCTGTGCATGGATGGTCAGCTTGCTCTCGGGGATGCCCGCGGCAAACGAGACCTGCATGCGCATCGCGTTCACGCCCTGGGTCACCGAGTACAGATGGTAGTGGTCGTTCGCCGCATCGTAGGTGGCCGCGCAGCAGCGCGGCTCCATCGGGCTGGGGATCACGCGCGTGCTCTCGACCGAGAGCTCGACCACGGTGGCGGCGGCGGCCATCGCCGAGTCGACCGCGGCGCGATCGCCCGCCTCGCCGACCCAGCACAGGTTGCCCGGCGCCGTGTCGTGGATCACCGGGGCGCCCGCGTCGAGCGCGCGGCCGGCATCGACCACGTGCGGCAGGTCGCGGTACTCGACCTCGATCGCCTCCAGCGCATCCAGGCCTGCAGCGACGGAATCGGCCACCACCATCGCGACCGTCTCGCCGACGAATCGCACGCGGCCATCGGCGAACGCGCTGCGTGCCGGCACCCGCGGCGGCTCGCCGTCGGTGCCCTTGAGCGCCAGCATGCACATCACCTTGACCATGCCGGCAGCGGTGCTGTCCGCCGCGGTGAATACACCATGGACGCCGGGCATCGCCTTCGCGGCATCGGTCTTCAGCGACACGATGTCGGCATGCGCGCGATCGCTGCGCAGGAACACCGCGTGCAGTTCGCCGGCGAAGGTGCGGTCGGTCGTGTACAGACCGTGGCCGGTCACCAGGCGGCGGTCCTCCTTGCGCTGGAACGGGGCGTGGGGCGTGTGCGCGTGATCGGGCATGAGCGTGCTCGTCCGGAGTCGACTGGGACTTGAATTATCACCCAGTCGGCCGGTCCGAGCGAAGCCCGGCCTGCCGGATCGGCTATTTCGCGAGGTCGAGAAGCTGTTTCGGGATCGGAATGTCGCCCAGCCCGTCGAAACGCAACCGAGCGCCGCCTTCGTTCGCGCGTCCGGTGAGCCGGTAGTCGACCTGCCGGCGCCCCCCGCCCAGTTCAAGGATCTGCCGGATCGCCGAGCCGGTGCTGCCGACCGCAGGCAGGTCGATCACCACCTCGCCGAAGCGCGGCACCACCACCTGCTGGTCGCTGACGCCCCGGGCGAACGCACGGCCGTTCAGCGTGAGGTCGTAGACGAATCCATCCAGCTTCAGCGGACGGTCGCTCGGGTTCTGCAGCCGCACGCGCAGCAGGTACTTCTGCTCGAGCAATGCTGCCTCGGCCACCGACACGCTGGCCAGGCTCACCCGCAGCGCCTCGCTGTCGATCGACGCGCAACCCGCGGCTGCGAGCGGCATGGCCAGTGCGAGGGCCAGGATGCGGCGGCGGTTCATCGCTGCCC
>JAIENF010000726.1 GCA_019751575.1 Burkholderiales bacterium | reverse complement strand
GCCGTAATCGGTGTCCGCAAAGGCGTCGTTCGACGTGAGGCCGGTACGCATGTGGGCAGCGATGCTGGCGCTGTTCACCTTGGCATTGGGGCCTTCATCCCAGACGATCGGCAGTGCGTCGAGCGCCATCTTCGCGCGCCACCAGGTGTTGGCGACCACGGCCACCGTGGTGTCGTTCACGCGCACCACGCCGCGCACGCCCGGCATCTGCATCACCTTGGCCTGGTCGAACGAGACCAGCCTGCCACCGAACACGGGGCACTGCTTCACCGCTGCATTGAGCATGCCGGGCAGGTTCACGTCGATCGAGTACACCTTGCTGCCATCGACCTTCGGCGCGGTGTCGAGCCGCTTCACCGGCTTGCCGGCGATCTTCCAGCTGCGCGGATCCTTCAGCTTGATCCCCTTGACGTCCGGCGGGGTCAGCTTGGCCGCGGCCGCGGCCACCTGCCCGTAGCGCACGGTACGGCTGCTCGCGGCATGGCTGATCACGCCATTGGCGACCGTCAGTTCGCCCACCGGCACCTGCCAGGCATCGGCCGCAGCCTGCATCAGCATGATCCGGGCGGCCGCGCCGCCCCGGCGGATGTAATCGTGGGAGCCGCGGATGCCACGGCTGCCGCCGGTCGACATGTCGCCCCAGACCCGCTTGCGCGCCAGGTTGCGGCCGGCGGTGACCGCCTCGAGCGTCACCTTGCTCCAGTCGCATTCGAGCTCTTCGCAGACCAGCTGCGCGAGGCCGGTATGCGTGCCCTGGCCCATCTCGGACCGCACGACGCGGACCACGGTGGTGTCGTCCGGGCGCACGACGACCCAGGCATTGATCTCGGGCATGCCCGTGGCGTCGACCATCTGCGCCGCCGCGTCGCTCGCCCCGCCGGTGAAGCCGATGCCCAGGGCGAGGCCGCCCCCGACCGCTGCGCTGCCGACGATGAACTGGCGGCGGCCGTTGCCGGCCGCGCCGTCGATGCTGGCCGCGCCCTCGGGCGCCGACCCCTGCGATTTACGTGTGGTCATGGTGTCTGTCTCCGTGTGCGCTGGTTCAGGCGTCGCCGGCCGGGGTACGGCCAGGGCCATTCGAAGCGATCGCCGCGGTGCCGCTGGCGTCGCCGACCACATGGAAGACGGATCCGTTGCCGGTGCCCTTGGCGGTGCCGGCGGCCTTGTGGATCGCAGCCCGGATGCGCTGGTAGGTGCCGCACCGGCAGATGTTGGTCATCGCATCGTCGATGTCCTTGTCGGTGGGCTTCGGCTTGGCGCGCAGCAGCGCGACGGCCGCCATGATCTGGCCGGACTGGCAGTAGCCGCACTGGGGGACGTCGAATTCGACCCAGGCCTTCTGCACCGGGTGGCTCGCGTCGGCGGACAGCCCCTCGATGGTGGTGATCCGCTTGCCGGCGACGGCGGAAACGGGCATCACGCACGAGCGGATCAGCTGGCCGTCGATATGCACGCTGCAGGAGCCGCACTGCGCCACGCCGCAGCCGTACTTGGTGCCGGTGAGCCCGACCTGCTCGCGCAGGACCCACAACAGGGGCGTACCCGGTTCGGCATCGACCGAAACGGTCTTGCCGTTGACGTTCAGTGACAGCATCGACTCCTCCTGGGATGAGACAGCGGTCCTTGCGTATCTGCCCGCTGTCGGACGTGTCGGAGCGTAAGGCGCGGATGACGGCACGGTCAAGCTCTGCCGCTGCCACGACTCTGGCGGCACACGGTTCCGGGCCGGACGCTTGCTGCAGATGCGCCGGCGGCGTCAGGCGGCCAGCAGGTTGACGAAGTCCTCGACCTTGCCGCTGGCCAGGCGCGGCAGGCGCTCCACCGCGACCACCGACAGGTCGAAGCCGTGTCCCAGCCGTTCGCGCACCGCCGCTTCGAGCGCCGCCTCGTCGGCCAGCCCGAGCCTGCGCCCGGCTTCGACGCGCAGTTCCAGGCGGTCGACCGCCGTCTGCACGAACTGGAACTGGCGAATGTCCGGGACGACCTCAGGATGGAACAGCTCGCATCCCGGCCAGCGGCGGGTACCGTCCGGCATCGACATCAGGTTGCGCGCCCGTCCGTCCACGCGCGCCAGCACCGCGAGGCCTCGTCCGCAGTCGCAGGGGACGCCGGCAGTGGCGTAGTCGCCCGTATCGTAGCGAACGAACGGCATCGCGAAGTTGTGCAGCGAGGTGGCCACCACGCGGCCCATCCGGCCGGGGGGCACCGGCAGTCCCTGGTCGTCCAGCAACTCGAGCAGCACGCCCTCTTCCTGCACATGGTAGTGCTCGCGTCCCGGACACTGCAGCGCAAGGCACCCGAGCTCCCGCGTCGCGTAGGAATCGACCAGTGGCAGGTCGAAGGCCACTCGGCAGGCCGCCCGCTGTTCCGGCGTGACGCGCTCCGAGGCGGTGCGGATGTCGCGCAGCCGCGGCAGCTTCAGGCCGTGGCCGCTGAACCAGCCGGCGAGTGCGTAGAGGTTGCCGGGAGACGTGAGCAGGCTGTGCGGATCCTGTTCGACCAGCCACGCCGCCTGCTCGACGATGTCGTGGTCGATGTGCAACCCGACGGCGGGACCGGTGGCGCACACGGTGGCGGCTGCGGGGCCCCAGTCAGGCGCCTCGGAGCGCCGCTGCTGCATCCGGCGGATCGCGGCCAGCTTTCCGGTCAGGTCGCGCCGGTGCCAGAGATGGTCTCGAAGCGTGAACGCGCGCCGCATCAACCGGGTCAATCCGGTCGTGCGGAAGCCCAGCGGCATGCCGGTCGAGCCCGCCGTCTCCGCCGCCTCCACCTTTCCGTGCGCCTCGGGCACGGTCGTGCTGAACGCCGCCTCCCCGGCCGCCTGGATCATCGCCCGGGTGACCACCGGCAGGGTCGAGAAGCGCTGCGGCGTCAATGCGTCCACGCCGGGATCGAACGCCAGCCCGCGCCAGAGATCCCGATAGAACGGAACGTGCGTCGCGGCATGCCTCGACAGCGCGCGCACCTGCACCATCTGCAGCGCGCGCAGGCGTGCCGGGGAAAACCGCTCGCTGCGTTCGAGCTGCCAGACCATCGCCAGCAGTGCCTCGCCGGCGGGATCGGGCACGGCCGGCCAGCATATCCCGTCGACGCTGGAGCGCACCGGCAGCGCCGCCGCCAGCCGCGTCCGGGGGCGTGCCGCGTGCGTCCCCGGGGCGCCCGCGACGGCGGGGCTGGCCTCCGGCCTGCGAGGCCTGTCGGCGTTCATGGAATCTGCACCTGCGCGGCTCGCGGCCCTGGCGCCCCGCGTCCCTACTTCGACGCCTTCACGCAGTCGACGTAGTAGCGGGTCGCGCCACCGGCGACCTTCTCCGAAACCAGCCCGTGGATATCGGTCTCGAATCCGGGGAACAGGTGGTTGAAGTCGCGCGCGAACTTCAGGTAGCGCACGATGGTCGAGTTGAACCGCTCGCCCGGGATCAGCAGCGGGATGCCCGGCGGGTAGGGCGTGACCAGCATCGCGGTCACCCGGCCCTCGAGGTCGTCGATCGACACCCGGTCGATCTCGCGGTGCGCCATCCGTGCGAAGGCATCGGAAGGCTTCATCGCCGGCTCCATGTTCGACAGGTACATCTCGGTGGTGAGCCGTGCGATGTCGTGTTCCTTGTACTTCGCATGGATCTGCGCGCAGAGGTCGCGCAGGCCCACCCGCTCGTAGCTCGGATGGCGCGCGACGAACTCGGGCAGCACCCGCCACAGCGGCTGGTTCGAATCGCAGTCGTCCTTGAACTGCTGCAGCTCGGTCACCAGCGTGTTCCAGCGGCCCTTGGTGATGCCGATGGTGAACATGATGAAGAACGAGTACAGGCCGGTCTTCTCGACGATGATGCCGTGCTCGGCCAGGTACTTGGTGACGACGTTGGCCGGGATGCCCCAGTCGGCGAAATCGCCGTCGACATCCAGGCCGGGCGTGATCACCGTCGCCTTGATCGGGTCGAGCATGTTGAAGCCGGGCGCCAGGTCGCCGAAGCCGTGCCAGCGGTCGCCCGACTTCAGGATCCAGTCTTCGCGATCGCCGATGCCGTCGGCTGCGAGGTGGTCGGGACCCCACACCTTGAACCACCAGTCGTCGTCGGCGCCGGACGCAGCGCTCGTGCGGTCGGGGCCGTTCGCCCTGCCGGCGCGCTGTTCGACCACGCCGTTGCTGCGCGCATCGCCGAACTCGTCGCCGACCTTGCGCATCGCGCGCCGGAACTCGATCGCCTCGCGGATCGACTCCTCGACCAGCGCATTGCCCTGCGGTGGCTCCATCATCGCCGCAGCCACGTCGCAGGACGCGATGATCGCGTACTGCGGGCTGGTCGAGGTGTGCATCAGGAAAGCCTCGTTGAACACGTCCCGGTCGAGCTTCCGCTTCTGCGAGTCCTGGGCGAGGATCTGCGAGGCCTGCGACAGCCCGGCCAGCAGCTTGTGCGTCGACTGCGTGGAGAACACCATCGACTCCTTGCAGCGCGGCCGGTCTGCGCCGATCGCATGGTAGTCGCCGTAGAAGTCGTGGAAGGCCGCATGCGGCAGCCAGGCTTCGTCGAAGTGCAGCGTGTCCAGGTGGCCGTCGAGCATCTCCTTGATCGTCTCGACGTTGTAGCTGATGCCGTCGTAGGTCGACTGGGTGATGGTCAGGATGCGCGGCTTCTTGTTCTTGCCGCGCACGAACGGATTGGCCTCGATCTTGCGGCGGATGTTCTCGATCCGGAACTCGTCCAGCGGGATCGGGCCGATGATGCCGTAGTGGTTCCGCGTCGGGGTCAGGAACACCGGCACCGCGCCGGTCATCATGATCGCGTGCAGGATCGACTTGTGGCAGTTGCGGTCGACCACCACCACGTCGCCCGGCGCGACCGTCGAATGCCAGACGATCTTGTTCGAGGTGGACGTGCCGTTGGTGACGAAGAACAGGTGGTCGGCATTGAAGATGCGCGCGGCGTTGCGCTCGCTGGCCGCGACCGGGCCGGTATGGTCGAGCAGCTGGCCGAGCTCGTCCACCGAGTTGCAGACGTCGGCGCGCAGCAGGTTCTCGCCGAAGAACTGGTGGAACATCTGTCCGACCGGGCTCTTCAGGAAGGCGACTCCGCCGGAATGGCCCGGGCAGTGCCAGGAGTAGGAACCGTCTGCGGCATAGTGGGTCAGCGCGCGGAAGAACGGCGGCGCGAGCCCGTCGAGGTAGGCCTTCGCCTCGCGGATGATGTGGCGCGCGACGAACTCGGGCGTGTCCTCGAACATGTGGATGAAACCGTGCAGCTCGCGCAGCACGTCGTTCGGGATGTGCTGCGAGGTACGCGTCTCGCCGTACAGGTAGATCGGGATGTCGGCGTTCCGGAAGCGGATCTCGCGGATGAACTGGCGCAGGTTCAGCACCGCAGGGTCCAGTTCGGGGCCGGGCGTGAACTCTTCGTCGTCGATCGACAGGATGAACGCAGACGCGCGGGACTGCTGTTGCGCGAACGACGACAGGTCGCCGTAGCTGGTGACGCCGAGGATCTCGACCCCTTCGTCCTCGATCGCCTTCGCAAGCGCGCGGATGCCCAGGCCCGAGGTGTTCTCGGAGCGGTAGTCTTCGTCGATGATCACGACGGGAAAGCGGAATTTCATCGGTTCACCTTTCGCCGTCGGGCGACTGCCGGTCGACGGCCGCTAGATCTTGGGTAACGTGACGCCGACCTGGCCCTGGTACTTGCCGCCGCGGTCCTTGTAGGACGTCTCGCACACGTCGTCCGCATCCGACTCGAAGAAGATCATCTGCGCGACGCCCTCGTTCGCATAGATCTTCGCCGGCAGTGGCGTCGTGTTGGAAAACTCCAGCGTCACGTAGCCTTCCCACTCGGGTTCGAGCGGCGTGACGTTGACGATGATCCCGCAACGGGCATACGTCGACTTTCCGAGGCAGACGGTCAGCACGTTGCGCGGGATGCGGAAGTACTCGACGGTGCGGGCCAGCGCGAACGAATTGGGCGGGATGATGCAGACATCCGACTTCAGGTCGACGAAGGAATTCGCATCGAAGTTCTTCGGGTCGACGATGGTCGAGTTCAGGTTGGTGAACAGCTTGAACTCGTCGGAGCAGCGCACGTCGTAGCCGTAGCTCGACGTGCCGTAGGACACGATGCGGCGGCCGTCGACTTCCTTCATCTGGCCGGCTTCGAACGGCTCGATCATGCCGTGGCCGGACGCCATCTTCCGGATCCAGCGGTCGGACTTTATGCTCATGCGGTCGGGCCCCGTGTCCCTTGTGCGTGACTGGTGGGCCGATGGTAGCGAATCATGTGTTCTTCTGGATGACGATCTTCGGGAACACCGCGCTGTGGTCCTGCTGCAGGTCGGCGATCTTGAGCGCCACCTTGCGCGCGATGTCGCGGTAGATGCCCGCGATCCGGCCGTCCGGGTCGGCGACCACGGTCGGGGTCCCGGAATCGGCCTCCTCGCGGATGCGGATGTCGAGCGGCAATGCGCCCAGCAGGTCGACCGAATAGTCGCCACCCATGCGTGCGCCGCCGCCCTCGCCGAAGATATGCTCTTCATGGCCGCATTTCGAGCAGACGTGGGTGCTCATGTTCTCGACGATGCCGAGGATCGGGATGTTCACTTTCTGGAACATCTTCAGGCCCTTGCGCGCGTCGAGCAAGGCGATGTCCTGGGGCGTGGTGACGATCACCGCGCCGGTCACCGGCACCTGCTGGGCCAGGGTCAACTGGATGTCGCCGGTGCCCGGCGGCAGGTCGATGACCAGGTAGTCTAGGTCGCGCCATTTCGTCTCGGTGAGCAGCTGCTGCAGGGCCTGGGTGACCATCGGCCCGCGCCAGACCATCGGCGTCTCGGCATCGATCAGGAAGCCGATCGACATCGCCTGCAGGCCGTGCCGCTCCATCGGCTCGATCGACTTGCCATCCTTCGACTCGGGCTTGCCGCTGATGCCGAGCATCGTCGGCTGCGACGGACCGTAGATGTCCGCATCGAGCATGCCCACGCTCGCGCCCTCGGCGGCCAGTGCCAGCGCGAGGTTGACCGCGGTGGTCGACTTGCCCACGCCGCCCTTGCCGGAGGCCACGGCGATGATGTTCTTCACGCCCGGGATCAGCTTCACGCCGCGCTGGGCGGCATGCGCGACGATGCGGCTGCCCACCGTCACTTCGACCTTGCCCACGCCGGGCAGCGCCGCGAGATGGCTGGCGACCTGCGCCTGGATCGACGCCCAGACGCCCTTGCCGGGATAGCCCAGGGCGATCTCCACCGCCACGTCGGCGCCGGAGACCTTCACCGATTTCACCGCCTTCGCGGCGACGTAATCCCTGCCGCTGACCGGATCGGTCAATCCGGCGAGGGCGGACCTGACTTCCTGCTCGTTCAATGCCATTGTCTGCTCCAGCACGCGCGCGTGCCCAAACCCGGGGGAGGCAGAGTTTACGGCTTTCCGCTCTGCTAGACTTCACAGCATGTCCCGTCGACGAAT
>JAIENF010000510.1 GCA_019751575.1 Burkholderiales bacterium | reverse complement strand
GAGGGCGGCCGCGCGGCCAGCCTGGCCCGCTTACTCCGCCTTCGCGCCCGACGCCTGGATGATCTTGCGCATCCGCTCGGTCTCGGTGCGCACGAACTTCGTGAACTCGTCGGGCGACATCGGCGCCGGATCCAGGCCCGCATCGACCAGCCGGGTGCGCAGGGCAGGATTCTGCAGCGCCTTGTTGATCTCGGCATTCAGGCGGTTGACGATCGGCCGCGGCGTCTTCGCCGGCGCATGGGCACCGTACCAGGTGTCGAACTGGTAGCCGGCAACGCCTGCCTCGGCCAGCGTCGGCAGGTCGGGCAGCTGCGCCCAGCGCTTCGCGCCGGTGGTGGCCAGCGGCACCAGGCGCCCGCCCTTGATGAAGCCGAGGGTGCCGGGGGCGGCTGCGATCATGAACTGGGTGGAGCCGCCGACGAGGTCGGCCAGCGCCGGACCGGTGCCCTTGTAGGGCACGTGGACCATGTTCGTGCCGGTCAGCTGCATGAAGTACTCGGCGGCCAGGTGCGAGGTGCCGCCCGCGCCTGTGCTGGCGTAGTTGAATGCACCCTTCTTCGCGCGCAGCAGTGCGAGCAGGTCCTTCACGCTCTTCACGTTCAGCGAGGGATGGACGACCAGCACGTTGGTCGTCTCCGCGATCATCGCGACCTGTGCGAAGTCGCGCACGCTGTACGGCAGCTTTGCGTACAGGCTCTCGTTGATCGCGATCGCATTGTGCGTGACGAGGATGGTGTGGCCATCCGGGACGGCCTGGGCCGCGATCGCGGTGCCCAGCGTGCTGCCGGCGCCGGGGCGGTTGTCCACCACGCCCTGCTGGCCGAAGGAATCCTGGAACATCTGCGCCACGAAACGGGCGGCGATGTCGTTGCCGCCGCCCGGGGCGAACGGCACCACGATGCGGATCGGGCGCGTCGGGTATGGCGCCTCGGCCGCCCAGGTGCTGCCGGCGGCGGCGCAAAGGGTGACCGCAGCGAGTGCGGTGCCACCGGCTGCAAGCACCCGGGGGGAAAAGGTCTTCGAGATCATGGAAAGCGTCCTGAACATCGCGGGGGCCGAAGAATACCCCGCCTTGCCGTGGTTTGGGAGCAACTGTTGCGCATCAGTCAGTGTCGATCCGTCCCTGCGGATCGGCCAGGGGTATCTCGCCGTCTTCGGTGACCAGGCGCTGGACCCGCTGGTCGTGGCCTTCGAGCGGCACCTGTGGCACGACCTGGAGCGAGAACGCCGCTGCCACCCGCAGGCAGTCCGGGCGCATCGACCCGAGCAGCCGGTCATAGAAGCCGGCGCCATAGCCGAGGCGGCCGCCGCGGCGGTCGAACGCGACCCCGGGCAACAGGACGAAGTCGACATCGAGCGGGTCCACCGCCGCGCACAGCGCAGGATCGGGCTCGCGGATGCCCCAGCGCCCCGGGCGGGTGTCGCGTTCGATGTCGCCCACCGGGTGCAGCACGAGGTGGCGCCGCGTGCGCGATTCGCCGTCCACCACCCTCGGCAGCACCAGGCGCTTGCCCTGGGCCAGCACTGCTGCGATGAAGGGGCCGGTATCGATCTCGGTATCGAAGCCGACATAGGCCGCGACAGTGCCGGCGGTGAACAGCGACGGCATCCGGAGCAGGTGCGACCGGATTGCAGCGCTCGCTTCCGCGCGCCGGTCCGTGCCAAGCGAAGCACGGGCAGCCAGTAC
The DNA here is from genome assembly GCA_019751575.1 of Burkholderiales bacterium. Lineage (GTDB taxonomy): Bacteria > Pseudomonadota > Gammaproteobacteria > Burkholderiales > CAIKXV01 > CAIKXV01. The sequence goes on along the minus strand of JAIENF010000510.1, from coordinate 5,751 downwards.
CTGCGCGCGGAGTGCGCGCTTGCTTTCCACCGTCGGGTCGACATTCGTCATCGGGCGCCGCGTCGCGGATGCGGGAAAACGTCCATGCCGTCCGGCACGCATCCGCTGCGCCCGGGCGGATGCCAGCGGTGGCTCAGTAGCGGGCGAGCCCCGGGTCGACTTCCTCGGCCCAGGCGTCGATGCCGCCGGTCAGGTTGTAGACCCGGTCGAAGCCCTGGCTCTTCAGGAACTGGGCGACCTGGAAGCTGCGCATGCCGTGGTGGCACATCAGCACATGCGGCTGTCCGGCGTCGAGCTCGGCCAGCCGGGCAGGCACGGTCTGCATCGGGATGTGCAGCGCGGCGTCGACCTTCGCCAGCGCATGTTCCCAGGCCTCGCGTACATCGATCACGACCGGCGATTCGCGTGTCTCGTCGTCCAGCCAGGCCTTGAGTTCGGAGGGGGTAAGCGGCTCGATCAAAACACGAACCTCGCAGGTTGCTGCGCATTGCGCAGGGAATCGACCACGGTCTCGAACAGCGTGACCGTCGCATAGGCGGTGTCGCCTTCGCGCACGATCAGCCGTGCCGACATGACCGGACGTTCGCCGACGATCACGAACAGCCGGCCTCCGGGCTTGAGTTGCTTCTGGAAGGTGTCGGGCAGCATCGGCAGCGAACCGGTGAGCACGATCACGTCGTAGGCCGTTCCGGTGTCCCAGCCGCGGGCGCCGTCGCCGGTCTCGACCTTTGCATTGTCGATGCCGAGGTCGGCCAGGCGGGCCCGGGCGGCGGCGGCAAGGTCTTCATGGATCTCGACGCTGGTCACCGAGGCGCCGCGCCTGGCCAGCAGGGCGGTCAGGTAGCCGGTGCCGGTGCCGATCTCGAGGATGCGATCGGTCGGTGCGACCGTCACTTCCTGCAGGATGCGCGCCTGCAGACGGGGCGCGAGCATCGTCTCGCCATGGCCGATCGGCAGTTCGAGGTCGGCGAATGCGAGTTCGCGACGGCCGTCGGGCACGAACCGCTCCCTGGGCAGCGTACCGAGCAACTCGAGGACCGCGGGGTCGAGCACATCCCAGGTGCGGATCTGCTGTTCGACCATGTTGAATCGGGCTTGCTCGAAGTCCATCCGGATGCCGGGTGCCTGAAGGAAGAGAGGCAGAATCTTAACATGCAGCCTCCCGGTTCCCGGGGTGTGCGGGGCCGCGGCATTTGCAATCGCGGGCTCGATCAAGTAGCGTTCGCGCAGACGTTGGGGGTCCGGCCCGGCCGCGGCATGCCGCAGGCGGATGCCGGTGAGAGATACCCTTCGAACCTGATGCGGGTCATGCCGCCGTAGGGAAGCGTTGCGTCGCCGCTCATCGACCGTTCCTGCTGCCGTTCCCTCTGCCGCAGGCAGCGCGTCACACGGCTCATGCAGTGTCTCCCGACGATACGAATCCATACCGGGAGTGAGCGATGAACGATCCGAAATTCGTCAACGAGCTGGCACAGGTCGACCAGGCCGCCACGCAACCGTTCCCGCGTTCGCGCAAGGTGTACGTCGGCGGTTCGCGCCCGGACATCCAGGTGCCGATGCGCGAGATCTCGCAGTCCGACACCCCGGCCGGCATGGGCGCGGAAGTGAACCCGCCGCTGTTCGTGTACGACACCTCGGGGCCGTACACCGATCCGACGGTGATGATCGACATCCGCAATGGGTTGAAGCCCGTGCGCGAGGCCTGGATCGACGAGCGCAACGACACCGAGCGCCTCGGCGGGCCGACCTCGGTCTACGGCCAGGTGCGCCTGGATGACCCGAAACTGTCCGAACTGCGCTTCAACCTGAAGCGGTTGCCGCGGCGCGCGAAGCCGGGGATGAACGTGTCGCAGATGCATTATGCACGGCGCGGCATCGTCACCCCCGAGATGGAATACATCGCGATCCGCGAGACGCAGCGGCTTGACGGCTGCTCCGAGATGCTGCGCCGGCAGCATCCGGGCGAGTCGTTCGGTGCCAGCCTGCCGAAGCAGATCACGCCCGAGTTCGTGCGCGACGAAGTCGCCCGCGGCCGCGCGATCATCCCGGCCAACATCAACCACCCGGAAAGCGAGCCGATGATCATCGGCCGCAACTTCCTGGTGAAGATCAACGCCAACATCGGCAACTCGGCGGTCACCTCCGGCATCCAGGAGGAAGTCGAGAAGATGACCTGGTCGATCCGCTGGGGCGGGGACACCGTGATGGATCTCTCCACCGGCAAGAACATCCACGAGACGCGCGAGTGGATCATCCGCAACTCGCCGGTGCCGATCGGCACCGTGCCGATCTACCAGGCGCTCGAGAAGGTCGACGGCAAGGCCGAGGAACTGACCTGGGAGATCTACCGAGACACGCTGATCGAGCAGGCCGAGCAGGGCGTCGACTACTTCACCATCCATGCCGGCGTGCTGCTGCGCTACATCCCGTGGACGGCCAAGCGGATGACCGGCATCGTGTCGCGCGGCGGCTCGATCATGGCCAAGTGGTGCCTCGCGCACCACAAGGAGAACTTCCTCTACACGCACTTCGAGGACATCTGCGAGATCATGAAGGCGTACGACGTGTCGTTCTCGCTCGGCGACGGCCTGCGTCCCGGCTCGAACTACGACGCGAACGACGAGGCGCAGCTGGGCGAGCTGAAGACGCTCGGCGAGCTCACCGACATCGCCTGGAAGCATGACGTGCAGACCATGATCGAGGGCCCCGGCCATGTGCCGATGCACCTGATCAAGGAGAACATGGACCTCCAGCTGAAGTACTGCAAGGAGGCGCCGTTCTACACCCTCGGGCCGCTGACCACCGACATCGCGCCGGGCTACGACCACATCACCAGCGCGATCGGCGCGGCGATGATCGGCTGGTACGGCACCGCGATGCTCTGCTACGTGACGCCGAAGGAACACCTCGGGCTGCCGGACAAGAAGGACGTCAAGGACGGCATCATCGCCTACAAGATCGCCGCCCATGCGGCCGACCTGGCGAAGGGCCACCCGGGCGCGCAGGTGCGCGACAACGCCCTGTCGAAGGCCCGCTTCGAGTTCCGCTGGGAAGACCAGTTCAACCTCGGCCTCGACCCCGACACCGCCAAGGACTTCCACGACGAGACCCTGCCGCAGGAAGGCGCCAAGCTCGCCCACTTCTGCTCCATGTGCGGCCCGCACTTCTGCTCGATGAAGATCACCCAGGACGTGCGCGAATACGCCGCGACCCTCGGCGTGTCCGAGACCGAGGCGCTCGAGAAGGGCATGCAGGAGAAGTCGGAAGAGTTCAAGGGCAAGGGCGCCGAGATCTACCACCGCTCCTGAAAACAATCCGGGTCAGACACGCATTTCCCCGCAGCTGCGCAGGAAATCCGTGTCTGACCCGGGTTTTCTCGATCAGCCGCTGAACAGCGACACCAGGTCGTCGGACGTCAGTGCCTTCCAGCCGGCATCGGCGCCGTCGAGCATCATCGCCGCCAGATCGCCCTTCTTCTTCTGCATGTCCATGATCTTCTGCTCGACCGAATTGGCCGCGATCAGCTTGTAGACGAAGATCGGCTTGTCCTGCCCGATGCGGTGCGCGCGGTCGGTGGCCTGGTTCTCCGCCGCCGGATTCCACCACGGGTCGTAGTGGATCACGGTGTCGGCCGCGGTGAGGTTCAGGCCGACGCCGCCTGCCTTCAGCGACAGCAGGAAGATCGGCACCTTGCCGCCCTGGAACTTCTCGACCTCGGCCTGCCGGTCGACGGTCTCGCCGGTGAGCTTTGCCCACTTGTAGTTGCGCGCGGCGAGTTCGACCTCGATCAGTTCGAGCATGCTGGTGAACTGCGAGAACACCAGCACATGCCGGCGCTCGTTCATCAGTTCCTCGATCATCTCCATCAGCGTGGCCAGCTTGGCCGACTGCTCGATGCCGACGTCCTCCTTCGCGAGCGCCGAGCCGCCACCCTTGGCCGAGACCAGCCGCGGGTCGCAGCACACCTGGCGCAGCTTGAGCAGCGCGTCGAGCACGACGATGCGGCTCTTGGCCATGCCGACCTTGCCGATCTCGTCGCGCACCCGCTTGTCCATCGCCGCGCGCACCGTCTCGTAGAGGTCGCGCTGCACCGGCTGGAACTCGACCTCGCGCACCACCTCGGTCTTGGGCGGCAGTTCGGAGGCCACCTGGTCCTTCGTCCGCCGCAGCAGGAACGGGCGTACCCGGCTCACCAGCAGCGCGGCACGCTCGCCATCGCCATGGGTCTCGATCGGCGTGCGGTAGGCGACCTTGAACTTCGCCTCGTCGCCGAGGAAGCCGGGCATCAGGAAGCGGAACAGCGACCACAGTTCACCGAGGTTGTTCTCGAGCGGCGTGCCCGACAGGCACAACCGGTGGCTCGACTCGAGCGCGCAGGCGGAGATCGCCGCCTTGGTCTTCGCGTTCTTGATGTTCTGCGCCTCGTCGAGCACGACGATGTGCCAGTGCTGCTTCTGCAGCACTTCCTCGTCGCGCGGCAGCAGCGCATAGCTGGTGATCACCAGGTCGGACGACTTGATCTTGTCGAAGTCCTCGGCGCGGTCCTTCCCGTGCAGCACCAGCACCTTCATCGACGGCGCGAACTTCTTCATCTCCGCCGCCCAGTTGTGGATCACGCTCGTCGGCGCGACCACCAGGGCCGGCTCGGTCAGGCGCCCGGCTTCCTTCTCGATCAGCAGGTGGGCGATCGTCTGCAGCGTCTTGCCCAGGCCCATGTCGTCGGCCAGCACGCCGGCCAGGCCGTACTCGCGCAGCGACTGCAGCCAGCCGACACCGTCCTGCTGGTAGCCGCGCAGCGTCGCGTTCATGCCCTTTGGCGGTTCGATGCTCTCGACGCCACGGAAGCCGGCCAGCCGCGAGGCGATCTCGCGCAGCCGCTCGCCGCCATGCCAGCGCAGCGCAAGGGCGGAGTCGAGCGCCGCGAGTCGACCGACGTCGTAGCGCGACAGGGTCTTCGGCGGCAGGTTCGAGTCGCCGGCGCCGAACAGTCCCTGCAGCAGCGCGACGATCGCGGTCAGCCGCTCGCGCGGCAGCATCACCCGCCGGCCGTTGGGCAGCGGCAGCAGGATCGGCTTCGCGGCATCGGTCTCGTCGACCGGCTCGAAGAAGTTCGGACCGTGTTCGCGCAGCGCCTTCAGCAGCAGGTCGACCAGCGAGAACCGCTCGCCCGCGACCTCGATGCCGAGGTCCAGGCCGAACCAGTCCTGGCCGGGCCGGCCTTCCTCGATCTCGCCGTACCACTCGTCGACCTCGACCAGGTCGAATGCAAAGCCGGACTCCATCGTGATCTGCCAGCCTTCCTCGCGCCAGCGCGGAAGGTGGTTCTTCATCACGTCGACCCAGTCGGCATCGCGCGGCAGCGCGAAGCTCTTGCGCAGCTTCGACGGCAGGATCGGGCCGTAGGCCTTCTCGGCCGAGATGAAGCTGGCCTGGCGCATCTGCGCCGCGGTGGCCTTCTCGAACGCCGGGTTGAGCGGCGTGGTGCGGCGCGGGTCGCCACCCCGTCCGCGCGCGGCACGCTCGCCACGGCCGCCGGCACGACCGCCGTCCATGCGTGCGGTGGCACCGGCTGCGCCGCCATGCGTGCCGTTCAGCTCGGGGCCGTAGCGGAAGGTGAGGCGGGCGCAGTGGAATTCGCCGCCCTGGCGCAACCGGGTGGTCGGCTGCGACACGCTGATCAGCGTGAGCACCGGCGTCGGTGTCAGGTCGGGCGCCGGCCGTGCCTCGATCGCGGCCGGCAGCGGTACCGGG
>JAIENF010000403.1 GCA_019751575.1 Burkholderiales bacterium | reverse complement strand
TCGTCCAGCACCCGTTCGCACATCGCCGCCAGGTAATCGATCGTCGATGCATGGCCGAGCCGGTCGAGGAAGGCGCGCGCCTCGGGCCAGCGCAGCTCCGGCTTGTCGCCGAGCGTGAACAGTGCTTCGTCACAGCCGGCGTCGCGCCCGGCACGGGCGATCGCGAGCACCTCGTCCTCTGTCAGGTAGGGCGAGGGCAGCGCGCCCGGCGTGGTGGCGAAGGTGCAGTAGTGGCAGACGTCGCGGCAGAGCCGGGTGAGCGGGATGAACACCTTGCGCGAATAGGTGATGCGCCGGCCGTGGCCCTGGTCGCGCAGCGCGCGCGCGCGGGCGAGCATGCTCGCGGTCGCAGCGGCCGCGGCCGCCGGTCCGTTCGCCGGATCGGACTCGGCGACCAGGCGGGTCAGCAGGCTGATCGGATCATCGGTCGGGGACAAGGATTGCTGCCTCTGCAGGGTCTGTCGGCATGCTACCGCGAAACCGCCGCGGTCAGACCCGCCCGGAACGCTGCCTGCGCGATTCTGTGATCACAGCTGGACGCGCCCGCGCCAGCCACGGCTGCGCCGCCGGCCACCCGCGGAGCCGCTTGCGTTGCATCGCCGCCGGCCGTGCTACTGCGGGATCGCCAGCTTCGCGGCGCCGATGATCTTCGCCCAGCGTTCGGACTCCGCCCGCAGGTAGGTCCGGAACTCGGACGGTCCCTTCAGGTCGAGTTCGCCGCCGAGATCCGCCAGCTGCGCCTGCACTTCAGGCACCCTTGCCGCGGCGATCATCTCCTGCGCCAGCCACTCGTTGATCGGGGCCGGCGTCCTTGCCGGGGACAGGAAGCCGAACCAGCCGCTCACCAGCAGGTCCTTCATGCCAGCCTCGCCTGCCGAAGGCACGTCGGGCGCTGCCTTCGAGCGTGTCGGGCTGGTCAGCGCGAGCGCGCGCAACTTGCCTGCGCGCACCTGCGGCAGCACGCCGGGAAGGTTGTCGATCAGCATGTCTATCTGGCCGCCGACCAGGTCTGCCACCGCGGCCGACGTGCCCTTGTAGGGCACATGGATCATCTGCCCGCCGGCCAGCGTGCGGAACAGTTCGCCCGACAGGTGGGCGGTCGTGCCCTGGCCGGCGGAGCCGAAGCTCACGCTGCCCGGGCGCGCCTGGACCAGCTTCACCATGTCGGCGAGCGTCTTCGCCGGGACGCTCGGGTGCACCACCGCGATGTTGGGCACGGCGGTGATCAGCGCGATGGTCGCGAGGTCGCGGTCGACGACATACGGTACCTTGCCCATGTGCGGGCTCATCGTCAGCGGTCCGGCGGCCCCGAGCAGAAGGGTGTGGCCGTCCGGGCTGGCCGAGGTCACCGCGACGATGCCGATCGCCGCACCGGCGCCCGGGCGGTTCTCGACCACGAAGCGCTGGCCGACGGTGGTCGACAGCCGCTGGCCGATCACCCGCGCGACGATGTCGCTGGTGCCGCCCGGCGGGAACGGCACCACCAGCCGCACCGGCTGCGACGGGTAGCCAGCGGGGCGTTCGGCGGCCTGTGCCGGCACTGCAAGCAGGCACGATACGGCCGCCGCGGCGAACGTCCAGAGCGATGCGGTTGCGGCCGTCCGGGCCGGTCGGGTGTTCGGCAGGGTTGCGGCGGCTACGGCTGTCATGGGACGGCGTCCTCCTCAGAGCGGGATGACCAGCAGCGTGTCGAGGTTGCGCGAATCGAGGACGACCGTGCGCTCGTGGATCAGCAGCCTGCCGTCGGCCTCGACGAATCGATCGTCGTAGGTGCCCACGGCGAACAGCGTCATCTCGCCCGTCTTCATCACCCGGGTCACGTTGAAGCTGGTCAGTACCCGGCGTGCAGAGGCAAGCTCCGTGCCACGCTGCCCGCCCGCGGGTGCCGGCGCGAACCGGGGCAACGACAGCACATGGCGATAGGTGTGGGGGTCGAACACGTTGCCGTGGCGGATCGCCAGCACGCGGTCGCGCAGCATGGCGCGGCCCTCGCAGTGCATCAGCCCGATCGCCCAGCCGTTCGCGCGGCCCTCGCGCGTCTCGACCCGGTACACGCAGTCGTCGGTGAAGTAGTCCGGCCAGGCCTCGAGGCTGTCGTCGTCGATCGCGCCGGCGCAGTCGGCGCAGGCCTGTGCGGCGGCGGCGAGGAAGTCGCGGTCGGCCGCGGTGTATCCGATGTTCGATGCCATGCTCAGAACCCCATCAGGCCGCGCCACTGCTGCCAGAAGCCGCGCACCGCTGCTTCCGACACCCGGCTCTGCCGCTCGGTGGTGACGCCATGGCCGCCCATCTCGACGATCGCGCCATGGCCCTGGTCGCCGCGGGTCGTGCGCTGCACCGCGTTGCCGATGAAGCCGTCCTCGAGCGAGACCAGGCCTGCCGGCCCGACCAGGTTGCTCTGCATCAGCCGCATGCGCAGCTGCTCCGGCGTGTCGTCCTCGTAGGCGAACACCCACCACTGCAGGTCGCAGCGGTCGAGGCCGCGCGGCACCAGCAGGCGCACCGCCAGCGTGTTCTGGATCTGCTGCAGGAACACGTTGGGGAACAGCGTCTGGATCATGTGGGTGATGCCGTCCTCGAACTCGGGCCAGGTCTTGAGCAGCCGCCGGTCTTCGATCGCGAGGTCGCGCATCGAGCGCAGCCCGCCGGACGCGTAGTCGGTGCCCTCGGCATCGTCGGTGGCCATCTTCGACCAGCTCAGGTGCGAGCCGCCGGCCTCGTTCACCTCGACCGCGCCGTCCATCGACAGCCGGTTCAGGCCGAAGGTGGCAAAGAAGGTATGCAGCAGGCTCGCGTGGTAGGAGTCGCGCACGTTCTCGGCGTAGAGCTTCCAGTTGTTGGGCAGCACCTGGGTGTATCCGCCGATCAGGCGGATCGGCTTGTGGAAGAAGCGCTCGAGGCTCCACACCATGCGCGGGCCGAACCAGTCGCGCACCGGCGGCAGCGTGCTCGAGAAGGTCGCGAACACCAGGTTGCGGATGGTGTCGACGCGCAGTTCGCGCAGCCCGTGCTGGGTGATGTCGAAGTCGGCCGGCATGCCGCCCTGGCCGCGCACGCCACGCTTGAACGCGATGCTCTGCAGCTTGCCGTCGAGGCTGTACACCCAGTTGTGGTACATGCAGGTGAAGTTCTCGGCCTTGCCGTGCTGTTCCAGGCAGAGCATCGAGCCGCGGTGCACGCAGCGGTTCACGAACACGCGGATGCGGTCGGCCACCGGGTCGCGCACGACGATCACCGGCGTGTCGCCGATCCAGTTGGTGCGGTACTGGCCGGGTTCGGCCACCTCGAGGTCGAGGCAGACCAGGTTCCAGGTCTCGCCCTGGAACAGCAGCTTCTGCTCCGCCTCGGCGATCTGCGGGTCGTTGTAGACCCGGAACGGGACACGGGCGAGTCCTTCGTCGGGCCATCGGAACAGGCCGTCGGTCTCGACGGGCGATGGAGTATTCATCCGGGCTGCCTCCGCAGGGTGTTCGAGCGCAGCATCGTACATGGAATGGGCCGCGGTGTGATCACAGTCTGCCGGTTCCGGGCTGGCGTCGTGTATGCTCATGCCGGCCTGCAGGGGCGATGACCGGAGGATGCGGATGAGCGAGTGGATCGACGTGTGCGCGCAGGGCGATGTACCCGAGGAAGGCACCCTCCTGGTGCGGGTGCAGGGCGAGCCGGTGTGCCTGTACAACCTCGACGGGACGATCTTCGCCACCCACGACCGGTGCACCCACGCGTCCGCGAGCCTCGCCGACGGATTCATCACCGAGGGCCGCATCGAATGCCCGATCCACAGCGGCCTGTTCGACATCCGCAGCGGGCGCGCGCTCACTGCGCCGTGCACGATCGACCTGAAGGTCTATGCGGTGCGCGTGGTCGATTCGCGCGTGCAGGTGCAGGCGTGAACGCCGCCGCGATGCTGCATGGTGCGGCGGTGCGTGCCGTGCGCACCATCGCGGTGCGGTCATGGGAGGGGGGCTGACCATGCATGTCGCGGTGATCGGCGCAGGGGCGGGCGGTGCCGCGGCCGTGGCCGAGGCGACGCTTGCCGGGCACCGGGTGAGCCTGTGGAACCGGTCGGAACGCACGCTCGCGCCGTTCATCGCGCGCGGCGGCGTCGAATATGAAGGTGTGCTCGGCGAAGGCTTTGCCGCGCCGGCGCTGATGACCTGCGACATGGCGCGCGCGATCGACGGTGCCGACGTCGCCCTCGTCTGCCTGCCGACGCTGTCCCATGCCGCGGTCGCCCGCGACCTGGCCCGTGCAGGCGCGCATCGATTGCCGGTGGTGCTCAACCCCGGCCATACCGGGGGTGCGCTCGAGTTCGCCCATGCCTATGCGGCGGCCAGTGGCGGGGCGGTGCCGCCAGTGGCCGAGTTCCACACGTTGTCCTACATCGCGCGCAAGTACCAGCCGGCGCGGGTCACGGTCACCGGCCGCGCGAAGTTCCTGCGCCTGGGGATGCTGCCCGGGGGCGAAGCCGCGGCGAACGCGGCTGCAGCGCTGTATCCGGTCGCGCAGCGCGTCGGCGACGTGCTCGACTCGAGCCTGTCCAACCTGAACATGGTGCTGCATGTTCCCGGCGCCGTGCTCGGTGCGGCCTGGGTCGAGGCGACCCGCGGCGACTTCACCTTCTACGTCCAGGGCATGACGCCCGGCGTCATCCGGGTGATGCGCCAGCTCGATGCCGAGCGCATCGCGGTGGCGGCTGCGTTCGGGCATGCGTTGCCCGGGGTGGCGGCCGAGATGCAGCGCTACGGGACGGTCGAGCCCTGGGTGACCGACACCGACGACCTGCTGCACGCGATCGCCAGCGGCGAGGCGAACCGCAGGATCAAGGCGCCCGATTCGCTCGAGCATCGCTACTACCGCGAGGATTTCGGCCACGGGCTGCTGCCATTCCTCGACATCGCACGCATCTCGGGCGTGCCGACGCCGGTCGCCGATGCGCTGTACCGGCTCGGCGGGACGCTCACTGGCACGGATTTCGCAACCCATGGTCGCACCGCCGCCACGATGGGCATCGCGGGCATGGACCGCGACGCACTCCTGCGGCACGTGCGCGGGTGAGCGCGCCGCGTCGCCCTGGCCCATCGATTCCGCCGCACGGGCGCCCTGCATCGAACTGCGCGGGCCGGCGGCATTGCAATCACAGGTGACCTCTTGACAGTCCGAATCGGCATCAGCTTCGACGGCTTCTCCACCTTCGGCGAATCGCTCGACACGGCGCGCGAGGCCGAGGCCGCAGGTGCATCGAGTTTCTGGATGGCCGAGCATCTGGGCTACCGCGACCCGCTGACCTCCTGCATGGCCTTCGCGATGGCGACGAAGCACGCGACGGTGGTGCCGACGGCGATCAGCCCGTTCCTGCGCAACCCGATGCCGCTGGCGATGGCGATGGCGACGCTCGCCGAGGCGGCGCCCGGCCGCGTGGCCATCGCCATCGGCGTCGGCAACCCGCTGTTCCTCGCCGAGGCCGGTCTCAAGCTCGAGAAGCCGCTGGTGGCGAACCGTGAATACCTCGCTGCGTTGCGCGGCCTGTGGTCGGGCGAACCGGTGCACCAGCCGGAGGCGATGCTGCACCGGCTGGCGGGGGCGCGCATGATGTTCCAGCCACCCGCGCCGATCCCGGTCTACCTGGCGCCGATGAAGGAGCAGATGCTGCGCTTCGCCGGCCGTGCCGCCGACGGCGCCGTACTGTCTGCCGGCCTCTCGGCCGAGTTCGTGAAGGCGTCCTACGCGCTGGTCGACGAGGGCGCGGCAGCGGCGGGGCGGGATGCCGCGTCCGTGCGCAAGGCGGCCTACATCTTCTTCGTCGCATCGAGCGACGAACGCGAAGCGATGCAGAAGAGCCGGACCAAGCTGGCCTTCGTGCTGCGCAACCGCTACATCGACGATGGCATCGCGCATTCCGGCATCCCGATCGACCAGGAAGCGATCATCGCCGCAGTCTCGCGCCGGGACATGGACGAGGCGACCCGGCTGGTTCCCGAAGAGGCCGTCGAGGCGTTTGCCATATGGGGCGACCGCCAGCGCTGCGCGCGGCGGCTGCAGGACTACATCGATGCCGGGGTGGCCGAGCCGGTGCTCTATCTCACCGGCGACGCATCGGATCGCAGCGAATCGCTGGCCGTGATCCGCGAATTCAAGCCTGCCTGAGCCGGCCCGCCGGAACGACGTTGCGCCCATGCCCAGAGGAGATCGAACGATGAACCGGATCGAAACCGCCACCTCCCCCTCCGCCGCCGCCCGCCCGGCCCGGCTGCGCCGCCGCCTGCTGTCCTGCGCGATGGCGGCCGCCGCGGCCGGCATCATGGTCTCCGGCGCGATCGCCCAGGGCTTTCCCTCGCAGCCGATCACGATGATCGTGCCGTGGCCGCCGGGCGGTGGCAGCGACATCGCGATGCGGCTGGTCGCCGACGCGGCATCGAAGAAGATGGGCCAGCCGGTCGTGGTGGTCAACCGGCCCGGCGCCGGCGGCACCATCGGGCTCAAGGAGATGGCCTCGTCGAAGCCCGATGGCTACACGATCGCGATGGTGGCCACCGGAGCCGTGTTTGCCCAGTACAACAACCCGAACGCGAACGCGCTGTCGGACTTCGAGCCGATCGTGTTCTTCGGCGACGATCCGGTCGTGCTGTCGGTCGGTGCGAAGACCAGCATCAAGACCCTGGCCGACTATGTCGCGGCGGCGAAGGCGAACCCGGGGAAGCTGCGCAACGGCAATGACCAGCCGGGCGGTTCCTCGCATGTGGCGGCGTCCCTGATGGAGCGCGCCATCGGCGTGAGGATCAACAAGATCGCCTATGCCGGATTCGCACCGACCGTGCAGGCGCTGCTCTCGGGCGAGATCGATTCGGCAACCGTGCCGGCGCCGGACATCTCGCAGCACCACAAGTCGGGGGCGGCACGCAGCCTCGCGATCGCCGGCACCCAGCGCCACTTCCTGCTCCCGGACGTGCCGACGTTCCGCGAGCAGGGCATCGACTTCCTCGCCGGCACCTGGCGCTACATCGCAGCGCCCCGGGGAACGCCGCCCGACCGGCTCGCGGCGCTCGAGGCGAGGTTGCTCGAGACGATGCGCGACAAGGGATTCATCGAGAAGGCGCGCGCGGCAGGATTCATCGTCGAGCCGATGAACCGCGCCGATACCGCCCGGCGGCTGGCGGCCGAGGACGCCGCGATGTACCCGGTGTTCCTCGAGGCCGGGCTGGTGCGCGCCCGGCAGAAGTAGCCGCCCGCCCGGCGCACCGGTGCCCGGCCGTTCGACGATGCCCCGCTGGGTCAACCAGGACACGCTCGCCGGCGCGCTGTTCCTGGCGATCGGCGTGGGTGGCCTGGTCGCCGGCCGCTCGCTGAACGTCGGCACCGCCGATGCGATGGGCGAGGGCTACGTGCCGCTCGCCGCCTGCTGGCTGATGGTCGGCCTCGG
>JAIENF010000238.1 GCA_019751575.1 Burkholderiales bacterium | reverse complement strand
TCTACAACAGATCGACTCGCTTCACGTCGTCGATCTCAGGTCGCTCCAGGCTCATACCTGGATTGGAAAAGACTGACTCGTGCCGGGGTATATTTTCCTCGTCAAATTTCGCGCCCGCCGTCGCAGGCCACCGGAGCCATCGTCTTGGCCAACACCGATCCCGTTCGCGTCGGCGTGCTGTTCTCGCGCGCCGGCATCACCTCGCGCATCGAGCTGTCGCAGTTGCTCGGCACCTTCCTCGCCATTCAAGAGGTCAACGCCGATGGCGGCATCGGCGGGCGCGAACTCGTCGCGGTGCATTACGACCCCGAGTGCGTGCCGCGCACCTACCGCATGCTGGCCGAGAAGCTGGTCCAGGACGACCGCGTCAACGTGATCTTCGGCTGCTACATGTCGAGCACACGCAAGGCGGTGATGCCGGTGGTCGAGAAGTGGCAGCGCCTGCTGCTCTACCCGACGCTGTACGAAGGCTTCGAGTTCTCGCCCAACATCATCTACGGCGGCGCGGCGCCGAACCAGAACAGCGCGCAACTGGCCGAGTACATGACGCGCCACTTCGGCGCCCGGGTCTACCTCGTGGGCAGCGACTACATCTACCCCTACGAGTCGAACCGGATCATGAGCGACTTCATCCTCGAGCGCCCCGGCGGCACCAAGCTCGGCGAGCGCTACGTGCGCCTGGACGCCGGGGCGAAGGACTTCGCGGCCATCATCCGCGACATCAAGGACAAGCAGCCCGACTTCATCTTCTCCACCGTCGTCGGCAAGGGCACGCAGCTGCTCTACCAGGCCTACGCCGACGCCGGCCTCGACCCGGCAAGGATGCCGATCGCCAGCCTCACCACCTGCGAGGCCGAGGTCTCCGAGATGGGCCCGGGCATCGCCACCGGCCACGTCACCGCGGCACCGTACTTCCAGAGCATCGACACCTCCGTCAACCGCGATTGCGTGGCCCGCTTTCGCGCGCTCTACGGCGACGAGGCCGAGCCCAACATGTGCTGGGAGGCGGCGTACTTCCAGGTCCACATGGTCGCCAACGCGCTGCGGCAGGCGGGCTCGGACGAGATCGAGCGCCTGCTGCCGCACCTGCTGGGCAGCGAGTTCGATGCCCCGCAGGGCCGGGTGCGGATCGATCCGGACAACCACCACACGCGGCTGTACCCGCGCATCGGCCGGGTCGACGCCGACGGCCGCTTCGTCGTCGTCGCCGAGTCGCCAGTCGGCGTCGATGCCGACCCCTACCTCGTCAACCACGCCGCCGACGATTGGCGGATGCGCGGCGTCGACCTCGGGAACGTCGATGGCTAGGGACGACACCGAAAGCGGCGTCGCCGGGCGACCGCAGCGCTCGACGCCCAACCTGCTGCGCGACCTGCGCAACTCGCGCGTGGTCGTGTTCCACCCCAAGGATCCCGACGGCGAGATGCTGGCCCAGCAGCTGCAGCGCATCGGTTGCCAGGTGATCACGATGTGGCCGCCGCTGGCGGAACTGCCCGACACCGCGGACGTGGTCTTTTGCGCGGTGCGGCCCGACCATGCGGCGGTTCGGTGCCCTTGGATGAGTGCCGAGCCGCCGCTGCCGGTGATCGCGATCGTCAACTACGAGAACCCGACCATCGTCGACGCCGCGCTGCGCATGGGCGCGCTGGCGGTGCTGGTCAGCCCGCTGCGCTCGGCCGGCATCCTGTCGTCGCTGGCGATGGCCAAGCACCTCCACGCCGAGCAGCGGGAGGCGCGCCGCCGCGTTGCCCGGCTCGGCCAGAAGCTGCTGTCGGCGAACCAGATCAGCGAGGCGAAGGCGATCCTGGTGCGCACGCGCAACGTCAGCGACGAGGAGGCCTACCGCATCATCCGCGAGCAGGCGATGAGCAAGCGCACCCCGACCGAGGAGATCGCGCGCGCGATCATTCACGCCGATGGCATCCTGGGCTTTGCCCCGCGGGCGAGCCGGTGACCGCCATGGCGCCGGGCAGCGACGAGTTCCCGGGCCACACCACAATCAGCGCCACCCGCGCCCGCCGGGCGTGACCATCGCCCCCATGCCGCGCAAGCCCCTCGCCCCCGCCGACCCTGCCGCCGCCAGCGACCACGACTGGGCCGACTACTTGCGCGCCAACGGCCTGCGCGCCACCCGGGCCGCGATCGCGGTGCTGAAAGCACTGGACGGGGCCGACTTGCCGCGGTCGCACGAAGAACTCGAGGCCCAAACCGCGCCGATCGACCGCGTGACGCTGTACCGCGTGCTCGACCGGCTGGTTGCCACCGGCCTGGTGCAGCGTATCGCCAGCAGCGACCGCGTCGGCCGCTACGTCGCGGTGCAGTCGCAGGCGAGCAGCTACTTCGAGTGCACCACCTGCAATCGGGTGATGCCGCTGCCGGAAGACCCGGAGCTGCCGCAACTGCTGGGCCACCTGCGGCGCCAGCTCGAGAAGCAGGGCCTGGAGAGCGCGCTGACCGTGTTCCGCGTCCAGGGCACCTGCGCCGCCTGCAAGCTCCGCGCGGCCGGCCGAAGTCCCCACCAAACGGAGTAAGAGCCTGGAGAGGCCCGACCTCGCGGACGCGCGCAGCGTCGATCCGTCGTCGATTGACGCTCGCATACTTTCTCGGTAAAACTTCTCGCGGGCAGCCTCCGTCCGGCGCGTGTCTGTTCGCGCCCAACCACAAGGAGCGACGATGTCCAGACCGCACGCAGGCCCCCCGGAATCCGACCCCGCGATCCTCACCCGGGCGATCGAGTCCCTCCTGACCGAGAAGGGCCTGATCGACCCGAAGGCACTCGACGCGATGGTCGACACCTACGAGAACAAGATCGGCCCGCGCAACGGCGCCAAGGTGGTTGCCAGAGCCTGGGTCGACCCGGGCTACAAGGCCAGGTTGCTCGCCGACGCCACCGCCGCGATCAAGGAGCTCGGGTTCTCGGGCCTGCAAGGTGAAGACATGGTGGTGGTCGAGAACACGGCCGACGTGCACAACGTGCTCGTCTGCACGCTGTGCTCGTGCTATCCGTGGCCGACGCTCGGCCTGCCGCCGAACTGGTACAAGGCGGCGCCTTACCGGGCGCGGGTGGTGGCAGACCCGCGCGGCGTGCTGAAGGAGTTCGGCCTCGAGGTGCCCGAAACCACCGAGATCCGTACCTGGGACACCACGGCGGAACTGCGTTACCTGGTGCTGCCGCAACGGCCCGCCGGTACCGAGAACCTGTCCGAAGAGCAACTCGCCGACCTGGTGACCCGCGACTCGATGATCGGCGTCGGCCTGGCGAAGGCCGCTCGAGGAGAAACACGCGCATGAACGGCATCCACGATCTGGGCGGCATGCACGGCCTCGGGCCGATCAACCCGCCTGCCAGCGAACCCGTGTTCCGCGAACCGTGGGAAGGGCGCGCCTTCGCGATGTTCGCCGGCACCTTCGTCTTCTGCGGCTACACGGTGGACGAGTTCCGCCACGAGATCGAGAAGATGGACCCGGCGCACTACCTCGAAGCGCCGTACTACGCGCACTGGCTCGAGGCATTCAAGGCCTGTCTCATCAAGTACGGGCACATCACGAGCGACGAGCTCGACGCGCGCATCAAGCTCATTGCCAGCGGAGGCCAATGATGCTGCTCACTCCCGACATCGTTCCTGCCGTCACCTCGACGGGCGCAACCGCCCGCGTGGCCGCCAACGTGGCGCCGCGCTTTCGCGTCGGCGACCAGATCCTGGTCAACAACATCCACCCGACCACGCACACCCGCCTGCCGGCGTACCTGCGCGGCAAACGCGGTGTGATCGAGCGCGACCACGGCGTGTTCGCGTACCCGGAACACCATGCCCACCACCTGCCCGAGAAGCCGCAGCACTGCTACGCGGTGCGCTTCACCGCGCGCGAGTTGTGGGGCTCCGCGGTGAACTCCCGCGACACGCTGGTCGCCGACCTGTTCGACGACTACATGGAGCTGCGTTGACCTTGCCGGCCGCCGCCACCGCGGCTTCCAGCGCACTGCTGAAAGCTTGCCTGCCGCTGGGCGAGGACGACGACATCCGCTTCGCCGAACCCTGGGAAGCCAAGGCGTTCGCGATGGTCGTGCTGTTGAGCGGCGCCGGCCACTTCAGCTGGGGCGAGTGGGTCGAGTGCTTCTCGAAGGAAGTGCAAGCCGCAACGGAGTTGCAAGCCGCCGGGAAAGCCGCGCCGACCTACTACGAACAGTGGCTCGCGGCGGCCCGGAAGATGCTGGTCGCGAAGGGGCTGACCACGCACGCGCAGTTGCGTGCCAGGAGCTTCGGCATCGGCGCCGGCGGCAGCATGCACTTGTTGAAGACCTGAGATCTGAGGCGGCCCCGCGATGACTGCCGACCCGCGACTGCCGGTCACGATCCTCACCGGCTTTCTCGGTGCCGGCAAGACGACGCTGCTCAACCGCATCCTCACCGAGCGGCACGGCGAACGCATCGCGGTGATCGAGAACGAGTTCGGCGAAGCCGGCATCGACAACGATCTGCTCGTCGAGAGCGCCGAAGAGCGCATCGTCGAGATGAACAACGGCTGCATCTGCTGCACCGTGCGCGGCGATCTGGTGCGCATCCTCGGCGAGCTGGCGGCGCGACGCGCCGCCGAGCCGGCGGCCTTCAGCCGGGTGATCATCGAAACCACCGGCCTGGCCGCCCCCGCTCCGGTGGCGCAGACCTTCTTCATCGACGACGACGTCGCGGCTGACTACCGGCTGGACGCCATCGTCACGGTGGTCGATGCGGTGCACGCGGCGCAACAGCTCGACGAGCACCACGAAGCGCAGGAGCAGGTCGGCTTCGCCGACCGCATCCTGTTGTCGAAAACCGACTTGGTCGACGACGCAGCGGCGCAGCGCCTGCGCGAGCGCCTGCGCGGCATCAACCCGCGCGCACCGATCGAGCGCGTGCACTTCGGCCGCACGCCGGTACACGAGCTGCTCGACATCGCCGGCTTCTCGCTCGACGCCGTGCTCCGGATCGAACCCGATTTCCTGGGCGACACGGACCACGAGCACGACGATGACGTGGCGTCGTTCGTGTTCCGCGCCACGCGGCCATTCGACGGCGACAAGCTGCAGGCCTTTCTGCGCGAGGCGATTGCCGGGCATGCTGCCGATCTGATGCGCTACAAGGGCATCGTCGCGTTCGCCGGCGAAGACCACCGCGTCGTGTTCCAGGGCGTGCACATGCTGCTCGCTGCCGATGCCGGCCGGCCCTGGGCGAGCGGCGAGGCGCGCGAGTCGACGCTCGTCTTCATCGGGCGCAAGCTGCCGCGCGCGAGCTTCGAGCAGCAGTTGCAGGCGTGTCTCGTGCCCTCGGATGCGGCCGTGCCGAGCTGACCTGCGGCAAGCCGAGCTGACCTCGCCGCCGCGACCGCCGACCACGCGACGCGCCGTGGCAGATCGGACCCTTCGAAGCCGATGTGGCGCGGCACCTGACAGCCCGATCTGCCTTTCGTTTTCGCGTCGTGGCCCGCTCCCCGCCGCGCCACGGGCGCGCCGGCATCCGGGCCCCCATTGTTGACTTGGAAAATATTCACCCGGATACTGACCAGCCCATCGGTCTACCGAGGAACACCACCATGGCCGTCAAACGCCCCACGCTGGCCCAGTTGCAGGATGTCGCACTGAGCCTGGGCATGCACCTGAGCGACGAGCACGCCGGCACCTACAACACGCTGCTGCAGCCGAGTTTCGACGCCTACGACCTGCTCGACGCGCTGCCCGACTACCTGCCGCCGGTGACCTATCCGCGCACCCCGGGCTACCGCCCCGGTGCCGAAGAGAACAAGTACGGCGCCTGGTACCACAAGACCACCATCAAGGGCGCCGCCAAGGGCAAGCTGGCCGGCAAGACGGTCGCGGTGAAGGACAACGTCTGCGTCGCCGGCGTGCCGATGATGAACGGCGCCTCGACGCTGGAAGGCTACGTGCCGAACGTCGATGCGACCGTCGTGACGCGGCTGCTCGACGCCGGCGCGACCATCCTCGGCAAGTCGGTCTGCGAGTACTACTGCTTCTCGGGCGGCTCGCATACCGCGTCCACCGGCCCGGTGCACAACCCGCGCCGCATGGGTTACTCGGCCGGCGGCTCGTCGTCGGGCAGCGCCGCGCTGGTCGCGGCCGGCGAGGTGGACATGGCGGTCGGCGGCGACCAGGGCGGCTCGGTGCGCATCCCGTCGGCGTACTGCGGCACCTACGGCATGAAGGCCACGCACGGGCTCGTGCCCTACACCGGCGCGATGCCGATCGAGACGACGATCGACCACCTCGGGCCGATCACCGGCAACGTCGCCGACAACGCGCTGATGCTCGAGGTGATGGCCGGCCCCGACGGCCTGGACCCGCGCCAGCAGGCGGGCCGCGAAGCGCAGCCCTACAGCGAGTTGATGAAGGGCGGCGTCAAGGGCCTGCGCATCGGCATCGTCAGCGAGGGCTTCGGCCGGCCGAACTCGATGCCGGCGCTCGACGCTCAGGTGCGCAAGGCCGCGGAGCGCTTCACCAAGCTCGGCGCCAAAGTCGGCGAGGTGTCGATCCCCTGGCACAGCATCGGCGCGGCGGTCTGGCTCGCGGTGGCTGCCGAAGGTGCCACGCAGCAGATGATGAAAGACAACGGCCACGGCTTCAACTGGCGGGGGCTGTACGTCACCAGCATGGT
This sequence comes from Burkholderiales bacterium, assembly GCA_019751575.1. Lineage (GTDB taxonomy): Bacteria > Pseudomonadota > Gammaproteobacteria > Burkholderiales > CAIKXV01 > CAIKXV01. The sequence continues at coordinate 768 of JAIENF010000238.1, read as the reverse complement.
CGACTACCACGCCGGCTGGAAGGCACGCGCCGACGAACTGTCGGAGTCGCTGAAGCTGACGATGGTGCTGGGCGAGTACTTCATCAAGCACTACCGCGGGCACTTCTATGCCAAGGCGCAGAACCTGACGCGGCAGTTGACGAAGGCGTATGACGACGCGTTCAGGGACTTCGACCTGCTGCTGATGCCGACGCTGCCGATCACCGCGACGCCGATTCCGAAGCCCGGCGCATCGGTCGAGGAGATCGTGGCGCGTGCGCTCGAGCATGTCGGCAACACCTGTGTGGCCGACTCCAGCGGCCATCCGGCCATGAGCATCCCCTGCGGGCTGGTCGAGGGGTTGCCGGTCGGCATGATGCTGATCGGCAAGTTCTACGACGAGGGCACGATCTATCGCGCGGCCCACGCTTTCGAGCAGTCCGGCGACTGGCAGAAAGTCTGACCGCAGCGGTGCCGTTGGGCCCGTGCCATCTTGCGCGAGCCCGACGTGTTGTGGCTCGATGAGGCGTTCGCGTCGCTGCCCGACCCGGAGGCGCGGCAACTGCTCGCCGTCCAGGCGCATTCCTCGTTGGAATCTCGCCCCGGCCCCAGGATGACCTCCTAAGGGCAAGCCTCGCTCTTGACAGGGCTCGCCGGCGCGAACACTATCGCAACATGCTTGCGATAATTTCTCTCCATCGCATGGCTTAGGCCGGACTTTGACCGGCGCCTGAACGTAACTCCGCGTCCGCATTGATGTTTGTCGATTTGCGGGGTGCGGTTACTGGG
>JAIENF010000199.1 GCA_019751575.1 Burkholderiales bacterium | reverse complement strand
ATCGATCGCCGCGCGCCGAGCCGAAGGGCCTGATCCCGCTGGGCCGCGGCGGGCAGCCCGAGGAAATCGCAGCCACGGTGCGGTTCCTGTGCGGCCCCGGGGCCAGCTTCATCACCGGGCAGACCGTCCATGTGAACGGTGGCCAGATGATGGCGTGACGCGCGACCGGCCGGCGCAGGGCCGGCCGGTCGGCTCGATGCAGGTTACTTGACGCCGAGCAGTTCGACTTCGAACAGCAGCGTCGCGTTCGGCGGGATCACGCCGCCGGCACCGCGTGCGCCGTAGCCCATCTCGGGCGGGATCACCAGCGTGCGCTGGCCACCGACCTTCATGCCGGCGACGCCCTGGTCCCAGCCACGGATCACCTGTCCGGCGCCGAGGCCGAACGTGAAGGGATCCTTGCGGTCGAGCGAGCTGTCGAACTTCTTGCCCTTGTTGTCCTTCGCCGCGGCATCGAACAGCCAGCCGGTGTAATGCACGGTGACCTGCCTGCCGGGCACGGCCTCGGCGCCGGTGCCGACCTTGCGGTCGGTGATCTTCAGGCCAGCGGCCGGGGTGCTCTGTGCTTCGCTCATCGGAATCATCATCCAGGGTGTGGTCAGGGCGACAACGGCCGCCAGGAGTGCTGCGCGGGAGATCCGCAGGCTGGAACGCTTCAAGGGGTCTGCTCCATCGAAATGATCAGGGCGCGATCGTAACCGAAGCGCCGGCATCCTGCGGAAGACGGCGGGCCGGCCCGTCCGGCCTTCAGTCGACCACCAGCGCGACCCGCCCGACCAGCCGGTTGTCACGGATCAGCTGGTGCACTTCCTCGGCCTGGTCGAGGCGGAAGGTGCGATCGACGATCGCCCGAACCTTCTTCTGGCGCAGCAGTTCCAGGGTCTGCGCGATCTCGGTCGCGGTGACGTAGCGCGAGCCGCGCACCTCGATGCCCTTGCGCACGACGACCGTGGCATCGAGGGTGAACTTGCTCGAGTCGCCGAACACCGCCGCAGGACGCACGCCGACGATGACCAGCCGCCCGCCGGGGGCGAGCGCGACCACCGATGCCTCCAGCGTCTCCTTCGCGCCGACGACGTCGATCACCGAGTCGACCCCGCGGCCGCCGGTCAGCGCCGACACCTGCTTCGCGACGTCGCCGCGGGAGCCGTCTATCAGTTCATCGGCCCCTGCCGCCTGCGCCCCGGCCAGCTTGTTCTCGCCCACTTCCACCGCGATCACGCGCGCGCCGCAGGCCTTGGCCACCTGGACCACGTGGATGCCCACGCCGCCGCCGGCGCCGAACACCAGCACGTTGTCGCCCGGCTGTACCTGCGCTTCCTTCGTGCATGCATGGAACGGCGTGGCGATCGCATCGGCCGCGACCGCGGCATCGACATCGCTCACCCCGTCGGGGATCGGCACGAAGTTGCGTGCCGGCAGCACCATGTACTCGGCATAGCCGCCATCGCAGGCCATGCCGACATACCCCCTGAACGCCGTGCACAGCGTCTCGCGACCGCCGCGGCAGTAGCGACACTGCCCGCAGGTCAGGTAGAAATGGTTGGTGACCCGCTGGCCGATCGAGAAGCCTGCGACCTCGGACCCGATCGCCACCACCTCGCCGGCCACCTCGTGCCCCGGAATGCGCGGCCAGGCGGTCACCTGCCCGGGGTTCGCGATCATGTGCACCACGGTCAGTCCGACGCCCACCGCCCTCACCCGGATCTTCACGTCGTTGGGACCCACCACGGGCTCCGCAACGTCTTCGAGCACGAGCGGGCGTCCGATCGCGTGCAGCACCATCGCTTTCATTCATTCACTCCAGCGGATTGCAGGCCGGCGGATCGCCGGCTTCAGACATCGACCTGGCTTTCACGATCGGCGGAACTGTGCGAACGGATCTCGCGCACCGGCGCGCCGCCGCCGATGTCCCGCCCGGTGGCGATCCAGGTGCAGACGCTCGCACCGGGTGCCCAGACCGTCTTGTATGCACCGGGGGCGAAGAACTCGACGAACACCATGTCCTCGTCGCCGTCGCTGATGAAGAAATGCCGCTCGTGGTCGGCGAACCAGACCAGGTCGCCGGCGCGCACCGGGAACGGTTCCTCGTTGGCATGCGCGACGCCATGGCCCTCCAGCATGTACATGAAGTGCTCGGCGCCCTCATGGTGGTGGTTGGCGGCGCTGGTCCCCGGCGGGTAGATGATCATCTCGCCCTTGATCGCGGTGGTGCCGAACAGCTTCGGCGTCACCAGGTAGATCCGCTTGCGCGCATCGAACTCGGAATCGAGCACCGGCTCGCGCTTCCAGTCGATCACCCGCAGCGGCGGCGGTGCGCTGGCCAGCGCCGGATCAAGGTCTGCCGCGGTGGGCACCTCGGCGAACAGCACCCGGGCGCCCGGGTTGCTCGAGAGCGTGCCGCGGAAGCCGGGCGGCAGGAAGACCACGTGTGAATCTTCCAGCGCGATCGCAGCCCGCGTGCCGTCCACGGCATCGGTCAGCGTCGCAGTGCCGCCCAGCATCTGGAACCAGCCGAGGCTGCGCGCACCGATCTCGACCGCCGTCGCCGAGCCCGGCCCGAGCGACAGCCGATCGAGCAGGATGCGCGTGCCCGGCACGCGCTGTCCGGTCAGCAGGCGCTGGCGCAGCACCCCGGCGCCATGCGGTTCTCCAGCCACGCTGGATTCGTTGAACGTGATTGCCATCGTCATCCTCCCCCGGCGTCGATGCGCCATGGCGCGCACTCTAGTCGCGGACGCCGGCCGATGCAAATCCCCCGGCAAACGCACTACACTTGCGCCCGATGAACTTCCGGCACCGCAGGCGCAAGGGCCATTCCGGCCACGCTGCAGGACGAACCGGATCCATGGAGGATCGATTGAACCAGCTGAACCAGAGAAAGCTTCGCGCGGCACTGGGCTGCGCTCTGCTCGCCGGCGCGTCGCTGCCGGCCACCGTCGTCGCACAGGCCGACGGCAGCGGTGCCTTCCCGACGCGCCCGGTGCGCCTCGTGGTGCCGTTCCCGCCCGGCAGCGCCAGCGACTTCCTCGGCCGCCAGCTGGGCGCGATGCTGGGCGAGGGCTACAAGCAGCAGGTGGTGGTCGACAACCGGCCGGGTGCCGGCGGCCTGATCGGCAGCCAGCTGATCGTCAACGGCGGGCCAGACGGGCACACGCTGGGACTGGTCGGCGCGCCGCACTTCGTCGGCGTGCTGATGCAGCCGAAGCCCACCTACCGTCCGATCGAGGACGTGACGATGATCACCCAGGTCGCGACCATCCCGAACCTGCTGACGGTGGCGCCGAACCTGCCCGTCAAGTCGGTGCAGGAACTGATCGCCTACGCGAAGGCGCGGCCGGGCGAACTCAACTATGCGTCGCTCGGCATCGGCTCGTTCGCGCATACCGCCGGCGAGATCTTCCGCAGCGCGGCCGGCATCAAGGTCGTGCACGTCCCGTTCAAGTCGATCGCCGACGTGAACGCCGAACTCCAGGCCGGGCGCATCCATTTCCTGATCTTCACCGCGCCCTCGAGCCAGGCACTGATCGGCGAAGGGCGCGGACGGCCGCTGGCGGTCACCACCGCGAAGCGCAATCCGGCCTTCCCGGACCTGCCCACGCTCGCCGAAGCCGGGCTGCCCGCGGCCACCAACGACGCCTGGTTCGGCGTGATCGCGCCAGCCGCCCTGCCCCGCCCGCTCGCCGCACGCATCTACACCGACATCAATCGCGTGCTGCGCTCGCCGGAGGCCAGGGAGCGTTTCGCCCGGCAGGGAGCGGAGCCGACCTTCGAGTCGACGCAGCAGAGCTTCCTCGCGATGATGAAGTCGGAGTTCGCGCGCTATGCGAAACTGGTGAAGGAGTTCGGCGTACAGCCACAGTAGGCCGCAGCCCCGCAGCGGATGAAGAAAGGCCCGGCGATGCCGGGCCTTTCTTCGTGCCGTGTGACCGGGAAACCGGTCAGATGCCGCCGAACAGCATGTACTTCACTTCCATGAACTCGTCCAGGCCGTACTTGGAACCCTCGCGGCCGAGCCCCGACTGCTTGACCCCGCCGAACGGCGCGATCTCGTTCGAGATGATGCCGGCGTTGATGCCGACCATGCCCGACTCGATCGCCTCGCCGACCCGGAAGCAGCGGCCGACGTCACGGCTGTAGAAGTAGGCGGCGAGGCCGAATTCGGTCGCGTTGGCCAGGCGGATCGCTTCTTCCTCGGTCTTGAACTTGAACAGCGGCGCCACCGGCCCGAAGGTCTCCTCGATGGTGACCTTCATGTCGGTGGTCACGTCGGTGAGGATGGTCGGCTCGTAGAAGGTGCCGCCCAGCGAATGGCGCTTGCCGCCGGTGAGCACCTTCGCGCCCTTCGCCACCGCATCGGCGACATGCTCCTCGACCTTCTCGAGGCCGGCCTTGTCGATCAGCGGGCCCTGGGTGATGTCGCCGCCCAGGCCGTTGCCGACCTTGAGTGTCAGGACCTTCGCCTTCAGCTTCTCCGCGAACGCGTCGTACACGCCCTCCTGCACGAGGATGCGGTTGGCGCAGACGCAGGTCTGTCCGGTGTTGCGGTACTTCGACGCGAGCGCGCCTTCGGCGGCCGCATCGAGGTCGGCATCGTCGAACACCAGGAACGGCGCGTTGCCGCCCAGTTCGAGCGACAGCTTCTTGATCGTCGGCGCGCACTGCTCCATCAGCACCCGGCCGATCTCGGTGGAGCCGGTGAACGTCACCTTGCGCACGATCGGGTTGGCGCACATCTCGCCGCCGATCGCCGCAGCCGACCCCGTGATCACGCTGAAGATGCCCTTCGGGATGCCGGCACGCTCGGCCAGCACCGCCAGCGCGAGCGCCGAGAACGGGGTCTGGCTGGCCGGCTTGAGCACCATCGGGCAGCCGGCGGCGAACGCCGGGCCGGCCTTGCGGGTGATCATCGCGTTCGGGAAGTTCCAGGGCGTGATCGCGGCACAGACGCCGATCGGCTGCTTGGTGACGACGATCCGCTTGTCGGCCTGGTGCTGCGGGATCACGTCCCCGTAGGCACGCTTGGCTTCCTCGGCGAACCACTCGATGAACGACGCGCCGTACATCACCTCGGTGCGCGACTCGGCGATCGGCTTGCCCTGCTCCGAGGTCATCAGCACCGCGAGGTCTTCCTGGTTCGCGACGATCAGGTCGAACCACTTGCGCAGGATGGCGGAGCGCTCCTTCGCAAGCTTCGAGCGCCAGGCGGGCCAGGCGGCATCGGCCGCCTCGATCGCCGCGCGCGTCTCCTCGGCGCCCATCTTCGGCACCGTGCCGAGCACCGTGCCGTCGGCCGGGTTGCGCACGGTGATGGTTTCCCGTGAACGTGCATCGACCCATTCGCCATTCAGGAAGCACTGCTGGCGGAAGAGGCCGGGATCTTTCAACTCGAGCATGTCGCTCTCCTTCGTGTCGCGTAGTTTGGGGGGACGCGGCTCAGTAGGTGCCCGGGTAGGCCCCGCCGTCCATGAGGAAGTTCTGCCCGGTCACGTAGCCCATCTGGGCCGAGCAGAGGAATGCGCAGGCATCGCCGAACTCGGCCGGATCGCCCAGCCGTCCCGAGGGATTCTCCTTGCGCCGCAGTTCCCGGGCCTGGTCGGTGGTGATGCCCTTGACGTTGGCGATGTGGAACAGGTTGCTGCGCATGCGCTCGGTCTCGAACGGGCCGGGCAGCAGGTTGTTGATGGTGACGTTGAACTTGACCGTCTTGCGCGACAGGCCCGCGATGAATCCGTGCAGGCCGGAGCGCGCACCGTTGGACAGGCCGAGCACCTCGATCGGCGCCTTCACCGAACTGGACGTGATGTTGATCACCCGCCCGAACCCGCGCTTCATCATCGGATCGACGGTGGCCTTGATCATCTCGATGGGCGTGAGCATGTTGGCGTCGACCGCCTTGATCCAGTGCTCGCGCGTCCATTCGCGGAAGTCGCCGGGCGGCGGGCCGCCGGCGTTGTTCACCAGGATGTCGGGCTCCGGGCAGGCTGCGAGCACCGCGGCGCGCCCCTCCGGGGTGGTGATGTCGGAGGCGACGGTGATCACCCGCACGCCGGTCGCCGAGCGGATCTCGTCGGCGGTCTCTTCCAGCGGCCCCGGCGTCCGCGCGGTGATGACGACATCGACGCCTTCCCGCGCGAGCGACATCGCACAGGCGCGGCCGAGGCCCTTGCTGGCGGCACAGACGATGGCCTTGCGGCCGGCGATTCCGAGATCCATGGATGCTTCCCTCCGTCGGGTGGGTCGAAAGTCAGCCGACGATGATACCCGAGGCCGGAACGGGCACAGGATTCGCGCGCATGGCGGCGGTACATCTGCGCGGACGGCCGGTCACGGCCACGGGCTGGCGTGCCGCCAACCAAAGGAGAAGACAATGAATGCCGCCATGAATCGCCTTGCCTGCGCCCTGCTCGCCCTCGTGGTGGCCGTGCTGCCGATGCAGCCGGCCAACGCGGGAATGATCGGGACCGACAGCGCAGTCGCCGCCGCACAGCAACCGGGGGACCGTGAACGCGTGGAACAGTTCTTTTCGCGCGCCGACGTGAAGGCCCAGCTGGAGCGGTTCGGCGTCTCGCCCGCGGATGCGTCCGACCGGGTGGGCCTGCTCAGCGAGGCCGAGCTGCAGCGACTCGCCGGCCAGATCGAGAACGCGCCGGCCGGCGCCATCGGGACCCTCGTGATCATCGTGCTGCTTGGAATCCTCGTATGGGCCCTGGTGGTTCGATAGCCATGGTGCAGGCCCCGGTCGAGGCGCGGAGGATGCCGCGCCCCGACCGGGGGTGGCCTGCGCGCGCGGCCGCCAGGCTTTCGCGGGTGGCCGCCGTGCTGGCCGCCGCGCTGCTCCTCGGCGCCTGCGTCTCCCTGCCGCAGTCGGACGCGCTGCGACAGCGGCCACCGCCGGACCTGCCCACGCGGGTGGAACTGGCCGTGCCCTTCTTCGGCGAGCGGGACGACTTCTGCGGCCCGTCCTCGCTTGCCATGATCCTCGCGCACGCCGGCGTCGACGTCGAGGTCCCCCGCCTCGCCTCCCAGGTCTACGTACCCGGCCGGGGTGGCAGCCTCCAGGTCGAGATGCTCGCCGCGCCGCGCGCGCACGGGCTGGTCGGAACCGCGCTGCCCCCTCGCCTCGATGCCGTGCTGAACGAGCTGGCGGCCGGCGCGCCGGTGGTGATGCTGGTGAACCTCGGCTTCAGGTCCCTGCCTGCGTGGCACTATCTCGTCGCGACCGGCTATGACCTGGAACGCGGGGAACTGCATGTGCACTCCGCGCCGCATCCGGACCAGCGGATGCGGTTCGACCGGGTAGAGTACCTGTGGAGGACCAGCCGCCACTGGTCGATGGTCGCGCTGCCGCCCGAGCGCGTCCCGGCCACGGCGGACGTTTCCGCCCACGCATCGGGCAGG
>JAIENF010000657.1 GCA_019751575.1 Burkholderiales bacterium | reverse complement strand
GATCACGATCCGCGCCTCGCGGCGAGTGCGGAACCATTCGACGTTCAGGAATTCATCCCACAGGCGGCCGTCGAAGCTCTCGTTTCGGCCGTTCTGCCACGGCTTACCCGCATCGATTGGACGGTCTCGACGTTGTTCTCGGTGAGCCACTTCAGGATCGCCAGGCTGACGAATTCCGGGCCATTATCGCTGCGGATAACAGCCGGGATGCCGCGTTCGCTCATCAGACGGGCGAGGATTTCGATGCCTCGGCTCGAACGTCTCAAGCTGGCTACGTCGATCGTCAGGCATTCGCGGGTGAATCGTCCACGACCGACAGGCACTTGTTGCCGACGGCAGCCGCTGAGTAGGTCGCCAGGCCATGAACGCGCGGTCAGCGCACCGGCGATACTGCCGTGCGGGCTTCTGCCGCGGCCAGTCTGAGTTCGGTCACCTTCACCGAGATCATGTATTCGTAGATCGAAGCCATGGTCGCGTAACTGAAGCCAGCCCTGCCGTCGAGGAAGCCGCGGCGCAACCCGTACAGGTAGAGGAACTTCACCAGCGGGCGGAACGGCATCCGGTAGAACAGCTCCTTCTGGTGGTAGCGGCGTTCGTTGAAGTCCCGGCCGAACAAGGCGGTCTTCAGCGACAGCGGGTACTCCCCCATACGCGTCTTCATCAGCTCCCGCGCTTCCATCGAGGAGTACTGGTTGTGCTTCGCGAACCAGTGCTCCACACCCTTCGAGAACGGGAAGTGGTCGAAATGGCCGGGAAGGTCTACGACCTGGCCATCGACCTTTAATACCTCGTTGATTTCGCGCTCGTAATGCACCTTTCCCAGGCGCACCAGCCGGATATAGAACGGCGACATCTGGCAGTGCTTCAGCCAGCGCCCGAACAGGAAGTCGCGACGTCGGAGACGCGCCGCGTCGGTGCCGGGCGGAGCAGACTGCACGAACGCCTGAAGCGCCGGTGTCATTTCCGCCGGGATACGCTCGTCTGCGTCAAGAATGAAAAGCCATGGATGTCGGAAGGGCAGGGTCTTCAGCGCCGCGTTGCGCTGGGCTGCGTAGTTGTCGAACGGACGTTCCGACACGTGGGCGCCGCGCTCCCGGGCAATCTGCACCGTGCGGTCAGTCGACAGCGAGTCGAACACATGGACATCATCGCACCACGCGACACTGTCTAGGCAACCTGGCAGGTCGCGTTCTTCATTCCTGGTGAGGATCAATATCGAAATCATCGTCTTCCCGGGGGCAAAAAAGTCGACAGTACCTGCGGCCACTCGATCGGGCCGGCGCAGGCGGTCAGCATGCTCGCGGTCATCAGGGCAGCGAAGGTGGCAAGGGATGGGCGTATGGTGAGCGGACAGAGGGTCGGCTGCCGAAGCTTACCCTCGCCAATCGATCCGCAGCTATCCGGCTGTATCAACTGGTGGAGCCTAGGCGTGAAGCTTCAATAGTTTGTATCCGTTCTGAGAACCCCTATCGCTATGGTGAACAAGGCTGCTGTCGCGCTCGGGCTGGCGTTCGTACAGCGCCCACTCGAGGGCATCGAGGACGAAATCGGTATGCATGGCGCTGCTTGCCCGCCAACCCACGATACGCTGGGCGAAAACGTCGATGGCGAACGCCACGTACAGCCAAACCTGCGAGCTCGAGACGTACGTGAAATCCGACACCAAGAGTTGATCGGGAGGCTGCGCCTTGAACTGCCGATTCACACGAACGAGTGGATGCGGTGCTTTCGCATCGCTGATCGTCGTTCGGACTACATTTCCGAACTGCACGCCTCGAAGGCCGCTGCGGCTCATCAGGCGTTCGACGGTGCAGCGGGCTACCACATGGCGTTCTCGGCTCAGTTGCCGCCAGACCTTCTCGGCGCTGCAGACCTGCACGTTCTACTGCCAGACGCGATGGACATGCGGCAGCAGCAATCCGTCTCGTTTCGCGCGCACGCTGCAACCTGACCACCGGCTTCCTCGGCGCAATGCGCTCGTTATCGTGGGCACCTACGGCACGACATTGGCTTCGAACGGCCGCGGCGCTTCGACCCGACCAACGATGTGCTGCGCTGGGCACGCCCGGACCGGCGTAGTCATCGGCCTACATCGCGGAAAGTCGTCAGTTAAGGGCTTCCAGATGCCGCGCAACCTCTGCGGCGATCAGCCGATTGCCACTGGCATTGGGATGATGAGGATCGAAGAACAGGGCTGTCCCGCCAGCACGTTCGATCGCACCACTCGGATTGATGTAAGGCACGCCGTCCACCCCAGCCCATTCCCGGAGCTTTCGCTTCGCATCGACGACGAGCGGCGTCATCAGTTCATGTGGATGAGGCTGCTCGATATGAAGCAACACTGGGACAGCCCCCTTGCGGCGGACGTGATCAGCCATGTCCTTCAGCACCGTCAGCCGAGCATCGATGTCGGCGGGCGTAGCCTCCACGTGCGTCGTACCAGGGTCTGCGGTCAGCCTCCGGAAGAAGCGCGGGAGAACATAGCGGACCAACACGGCATGCAAGCCAAACACTGGTGTCCTGTCGGGAAAGGCCGGATGCCGGCCTACCGTAGCCTCTGAAGCACGCGGCTGCCAGAGATCATGGGTGCCGACCTCGAACACGACGACCTGACTACAAAAGACACCGTGTTCGACCAGCCATCCCGCCTCATTTTCCAGCGCCCACCCCGCCGCTGACGCATTGAGCACCTGCGCATCCTTGCCGTGACGTCGCAGGATGGCCTGCAACAGGGCCGGCCAGGTCTCGGACTGGTCAACGCGCAGGCCACCGTTGGTGATCGAGTCTCCGATGCAGAGGATTCGGAGTTGTCCTCGACCCGGCGGACCGGAGAACGGCGCAGACCGGAGCCCGTGCGCGTCGTACGATGCATTCCGTGTCAACAGGCGAGCGTGCTGGCTCGGACTGACCCGATAACCATAGCGAGTACGCTCATAAATCAATGGCCGGTGCAGGCCGGCGAGACGGGCCGCCAGTTCAGCGCCGATCAGGGCGACGACGGCAACCAAAACAACCACAGCAAACGTTCCCAGCCACGTCATGGATATACCTCGACAGCGCGCAGCGATTGCCGGCAGCCGCCTCCGGAAAGAGGATTGCAGGAATTCGTCGAGCCGGCGAATGATCGCAAGACCTGCAAAGCGCGCGCGGACGCGCAAGATAAGTCACGATCACCCGCTACCGCATGCGAAATACACTAGAGCGTCGGTGCAGTTGATACCACACGGCAGGCTCTGGTCGATAGTGCTTTTTCCTGATGGACGAGTCGCATGGCTACACGCTGCAACCTGATCACCGGCTTCCTCGGCGCAGGAAAGACCACCTTGATCCGACAACTGCTTTCGCAACGCCCCGCGGGCGAACGCTGGGCGGTGATCGTCAACGAGTTCGGCGTCGTGGGCATCGACGGGACGACTCTGGCTGTACATGGCGACGACGCTTCGGCCGCTGGGACGGGCGGGCAGGGACAGGTGGAGGTTCGAGAGGTCGCGGGAGGCTGCATCTGCTGCGCGGCCAACGTCCCGTTACGGGTTGCAATCACCGATGTGCTGCGCCGGATACGCCCGGACCGGCTGCTCGTGGAACCTTCAGGCCTCGGCCATCCGGCAGCCATCCTGGCCACGCTGGCCGAACCGGGGCTGGCGAAGGCGCTGCTCATCGGTGCCGTGATCTGCGTGGCCGACCCCAGCCGTCGGCTGCCTCGCGCCGGATCCACGGACCCCCTGGACGATACCTGGAACGACCAGCTGGCCATGTCCGACGTGGTGGTGGCCAACAAGCGAGACCTTGTCGATGAGCCGGGCTACGAAGCATTCCTGGCTTACGCAGGCGACCTGTATCCCCCGAAGCAGGCGATCGTCGCCGCCGTGGAGGGACGCATCCAGGCAGACCTGCTCGACGCTCCGCGTGCGCGCTGGCGTCCGGCGCTGGTCGGCGGCCATGCCCGGGGCACTGAAGTCGGCATCGCACCGTCCGTCCACGCGGCCGGCCTTGGTACCCGGCATGCCGCCAATACGCACGAGGCTGCCAGCCTTGGCTGGATGTTCACCGACGCAGCATGCACCCGCACCACGTTCGATGCCGACCGCATCGACCGGCTGATGATGCGCCTGGCGCCGCTGGTCTCTAGCTTCGGCGCGCGGCTGCTGCGCGCCAAGGGCGCCTTGCGCACCGACCATGGCACCCGGCTGATCGAATGGTCGTCGGGCCGGGTCCGCAGCAGCCCCCTGGCGTTCGACGGGCCTTCACGGTTCGAACTGCTGTTCGATGCGGGCACTGGCAACCATGGCGCAGCGATCAATCCGATCGCCGAAGCGATCGAACCCTCGCTGCGCGACGCACTCGACATCATCGCGTCGCGCTGATCGGCGTACTGCGTGCAGGGCGGCGCAGGGCCGGTGTCCCGGACCGGCCCGCATCGATCAACCCTGCCCGAGCAGCTTCCTTGCTTCCTCGATCCCGGGGAATGGCGTCTTCGATTCGACCGCCCGCTGCAGCATTTCACGGCCTTCGCGCTCATCGCCCCTCTTCATCAAGGCGACACCGAGGTGGTACTTGTGCAACGCCGCGTTCGGGTCGCGCTCGACCGCCCGACGCAACACTCGAATCGCCTGATCAATCTGGCCGTTCTTGAAGTGCGCCCAGCCCAGCGTATCGAGGAAGGCCGCGTTGTCCGAGGTCTCGAAGCGGTTGGCGATGCTAAGCGCGCGCTTGTGGCTGTCGGGATCGTTGCGATGGTCGGCAAGGATCGCTGCCAGGTTGTTCGCTGCAATCAGGTTGTCCGGGCTGCGTCCGAGCACAGCCTCGTAGACCTTGATCGCCGGTTCCCATTCGGCGAACGCGACATGGAAATCCGCCAGCGCTAGTTGCATGCCGACGTTGTCCGGCAAGGCCGCCATGCCGTCCTGGAGCCACTTGATCGCCGCCGGACGCTGGTTCTGCACCGCCGCCAGCCGTGCCAGGTTGAGGTAGGCAGCCGGAACCCGCGCGTCCATCGTGTTGACCCGGCGGAAAGTAGCCTCCGCTTCGCCGAACGCCTTGCGCTGGATCTGCAACTCGCCCACGGCGACGAGCAGGGGCACCGAACTCGGACTCGCCTTCAGCGCAGCGTCGAGCCGAGCAGCGGCTGCCGTCGTGTTGCCCTGCACAAGCAAGGTATTGACCACGAGCAGCACCGGTTCGGGTGAATTCGGCACGAGCCTTGCGGCTTCCTCGAACTCGAGGATCGCACGATCGAACTGCTTGCGCGCGACGTAGAACTGGCCAAGGCGCACCATCACCTGCGGTTGCTTCGGCGCGAGCCGCTTCATCTGGCGGAAGGTTTCTTCGGCACCCGCCTCGTCCTTCTGCGCCATCTGGATGCGCGCCTTCAGGTCACGCGCCTCCAAGCTGCTCGCATTGACCTTGATCACCTCGTCGACCTGGCGCGTTGCGGCGGTGAAATCGCCGCTGGATGCCAGGTACTCGGCGAACACCATGCGAAGCTGCGGCCGGTTCGGGAACATCTCGACCGCGCGGCCGATGGTGTCGCGCGCGAGTTCGGGCTCCTTGTTGATCATGTGCGCCCGGGCAAGCGCGCCGACGATGGCGGGTGAATCCGGCTGATCACGCAGCACTGCGCGCAGGTCGGCGATCGCCGACGCTGAATCGCCGCGGTCGACGCCGAACTGTGCACGCATCAGCAGCGCCTGGTTGTCGCGCGGGTTCTCCTTCAGCACTTCCTCGACAAGCTTCTGGGCATCGACACGGTTGCCCGCCGCAAGCTGCATGCCGGCGAGTTCGATCCGGGCCCGGATGCCGTTCGGCTGCAGCCTGTCGCGATCGATGATCCCGCGATAGACCTTGATCGCGTCGCTCGCCTTGCCATTGGTGCGCAGGAACCGCGCAAGCTGGAACTGCAGCTCGTAGGCTCGGCCGTCCTCCGCTACCTGGGCAAGCGCCTCTTTCTCGGCAAGCTCCATCGAACGGAAGACCGAGGTGAACTCGAGCAGCGCCAGCCGGCGCTTGACGTCCTTCCTGTCGGCGCTGATCGACTCGCGCAGTACAGCCTCGGCCTTGTCGAACTCCTTGCCGCGCGCATGGAACGCGGCGAGGTTGTTCCGGTGCTCGGTGCGCGCGGGCTCCAGCGCAATCACCTCGCGCAACTGCTTCTCGGCCGCATCGCGATCGTTCATCCGGGTGGCAATCGTGGCCCGCACGATGCGCAGCGCCGTGTTCTTCGGCGTGGCGGCGATGGCCTTGTCCAGCACGCCCACCGCCTGATCGGGACTCTGCGTGGCCATGTAGAGGCCTGCGAGGAAGTTCGCCGTCTCGACCTCTCCGGGATTCTGGTTCAGGATCGCGGTCGCCTCGGCGATGGCCCCGGGGATGTCCTTCTTCGCGGCAAGCACGGCTGCCTTGAGGTTGCGCGTCTCGAGGGCGTCGGGCGCAAGCTTGGTGATCTCGGCGAGCGTCTCTTCCGCCTTGGCGATGTCGCCGCCGAGGAGGTGGTAGCGGCCGAGCCGCGCGCGCGCCGCGATGTTGTTCCCGTCGAGCTCCACCGCTCGCATGAAGTGCTGGTAGGCCCGACGGAAATCCTCGCCGCCCCTCTCGATGACCAGGCCAGCGACGTACATCGCCTCGGAATTCTTCGGATCGATCTGCATCGCATTGCGGACCTCGACCCCGGCCGTGTCGAGCTTCCCCTGCTCGAGCAGACTGCGCCCCTTCTCGAGGTGCGACTGCAGGCGTTCTTCCTTGCCTCCGCACCCCCCGAGAAGAAGAAGGGAAAGCGCTATTGCCGTGAGGCCTGAGGTACCGATGGTCGATCGTTGCATGATTGACTCCGTAGTGCTGCGTGCTGTCTCAAGCCGGACCAACCCGAAGGGTTGCGTCAATGGCGGTTCAGGAAATCCTGGTAGGCAAGGGCGATTCCCTGCTCGAGCGGAACCTTGGGCGACCATCCGGTCGACCGGATGCGCGAAACGTCCATCAGCTTCCGGGGCGTGCCATCCGGCTTGCTCGGGTCGTAGACCAGTTGCCCGGCGAAACCCACCACGCGCGCGGCCAGTTCGGCGAGCGCTCGGATGGACACGTCCTCGCCGCAACCTACGTTCACGAACTCACCCAGCTCCGCGGCGCTGGCGTTCTCGAGGAGGAACACACAGGCGTCCGCCAGGTCGTCGCTGTACAGGAACTCCCGCCTCGGCGAGCCGGATCCCCAGATTTCCACCTGCTCCCTGCCCGAGACCTTCGCCTCGTGCATCTTGCGGATCAGCGCGGGCAGCACGTGCGAATTCTGGAGGTCGTAGTTGTCCCCGGGGCCGTACATGTTGGTCGGCATCGCCGCGATGTAGTCGGTGCCGTACTGGCTGTTGTAGGCCGCGCAGAGCTTGATGCCGGCGATCT
>JAIENF010000447.1 GCA_019751575.1 Burkholderiales bacterium | reverse complement strand
CCAGCAGCACGTTGCGCCAGCGCGATTGCAGCCGGGACACGAGGGGCTCGCGATAGCCGGTCCGGTCGAGCATCGCAGCGAAGGCCGCGGCATCGTCGACTTCGCAGTGGCTGCCATCGGGCAGGGTGACCAGCCGCGGGCCGCGGGACATCGCTTCGGACACGCGCAGCTGGTGCAGTTCGAAGCTCAGCAAGAACGATTCCGCTTCCAGCCGGGCGATGCCGCCCTCGACCGACAGCAGGGCCGGCATCGGCCGCGCGCTTCGGCCATCGAAGTACCGCACTGCGACCGGCTCGCTCACAGGGCGATGTCGATGTCGAACAGGTCGACCGCACCTTCGCCGGTGGCGCTCTCCTCGCCCGGCCGCGCGTCGGCCATGAACGCATCGAGCCCGGCGGGTGCGAGCAGGGTCACCGACTGCAGCCGGTAGCGCATCGTGTTGACCACGGCGAACGGCGTGTAGAGGCCCAGGGTAAAGACCACCAGCAGCGCGTTCTTCAGGTACAGGCGCGCCAGCGGCATCGCCTCGATGGCGCTGCGGAACGACAGGTCGCCGATCGTGGTGCCGTTCCAGACGACGTTCTGCAGGCGCGCGGCGAACAGGGCCATCACGGCGAGCATCGACCCGTAGAAGAGGACGCTGACCAGCAGCATGAACGGGATGAAGCCGTCGCCGAATGCGTTGCCCACCGAGAACGCGAGCCAGGCCAGGCCGGCGACCATGCCCCCCAGGCTGATGCCCAGCAGCAGCAACAGCGCCCAGACCCGCCCGTAGATGCCGTAGAACGCGCGCACGCCGACGTCGAATGCGCTGCCGGTGGTGCCGAAGGCGGCATGGTCGTGCTGGTAGCGCTTCAGTCCGTGGTGGAAGCGCGGCACCAGCGCGGCGACCACCAGCGATGCCAGCACCACCAGCGACGCGACCGACGCGTCCGGCGCGTCGCCGGGGCTGTCCGGTCCGAACATCACGCCGAGCGCGCCCGGCAGCAGGAAGAAGGCGATCGGCACCAGCACCACGCGGTAGGCGTTGCCCAGCGTGCCGCTGAAGCGGAAACGGATGCCCCGGTAGCTCGACTGATGGAGCTTGAACCGGAACGAGCGCTGGATCAGGAAGGGCATCAGCCCGGCGATGGTCAGGAGGATCATGAGCGCGACGACCGGCGAGAAGTAGCCCAGGCCGGACCAGCCGGCCACCAGCACCAGTGCGATCAGCCGGCCGCGCAGGATCGCCAGCGGCGAGCCGTGGTAGTCGAACACCGATCCGGCCCCCCGCGTGCTGCGGTAGAATTATGTCAGCCTGCGCACCTTCGCCCAGGCCGAGTAGATGCCGACGGTGACGATGGTCAGCGCCAGGTTGACGATCCAGATCCGGAAATACTCGCTGCCGCTGGCGGTGAACTCGATGGGGTGTTCGCGGTCGTTCATCGCCGGGGAAGGATCCTCAGTCGTGCGTCGTGCCCGATGCCGGCTCCATCTCGACCAGCGCGCCGAGGAATTCCTTCGGATGGATGAAGGCGATCGGGTCGCCGTGCACGTTGCGCTGGGTCGACGGATCGCCCAGCACCTGCACGCCCGCTGCCTTCAGCCCGGCAGCGGTCGTGCCCACATCGTCGGTACCGAGCGAGAAATGGTGGATGCCGCCGCGCGGGTTGCGCGCGAGGAATGCGGCGATCGGCGAGGCTGGCCCGGTCGGGGCCATCAGCTCGATGCGGGCATTGGCCAGCTCGATGTAGGTCATGCGCACCTGCTGCTGCGGGTTCTCCATGACCTCGCCCGCGGCCAAGCCGTAGCGCGACTTCAGGGTGTCGATCGCCGCCTGCAGGTCGGGCACGGCGATCGACACGTGGGCGAGATGGGTGAACATCGGGGTGAACATCGGGGTCGACATCGTTCAGCCTCCCACCACGCGGTCGGCACGCAGGCGGGCGATCGCGGCATCGTCGAGCCCGAGTTCGCCGCGCAGCACCTCGTCGCCATGCTCGCCCAGCCGGGGCGGCGCCTTTCGGTAGGTCGCGGGCGTCTCGGACAGCTTGACCGGGCAGCCGAGGGTACGGAAGTCGCCATAGCCTTCGTGCGACATCGGGACCACCATGCCGCGCGCCTCGGTCTGCTCGTCGGACAGCGCCTGGGCGACGGTATTGATGCGGGCGCAGGGAATCCCGGCGGCACGCATGCCGGCGATCCAGGAATCCGCCGGATGCTCGCGGGTACGCAGTCCGATCGAGCAATCGAGCCGTTCGCGGTTGGCGATGCGCTCGGCATTGGTGGCGAACTGCGGGTCCTGGGCCCAGTCTGCCTCGCCGATCAGTTCGGCGAACTTCGCGAACTGCGCGTCGTTGCCGACCGCCACCGCGATCATCGCGTCCGAGGCGGGGTAGGTGGTGTAGGGCACGATGTTCGGATGCCCGTTGCCGAAGCGCCGCGCATCGCGGCCGCTCGCCAGGTGGTTCATCGCGACGTTGGCCAGCAGGAACAGGCCGGTCTCGTACAGCGAGGCCTCGACCTTCTGGCCACGTCCGGTACGCTGGCGCGCGGCGAGCGCAGCGAGCACGCCGTTGGTGGTGATCAGGCCGGTGGCGATGTCGACGATCGCCACGCCGTACTTCATCGGCTCGCCGTCGACGTCGCCGCAGATGCTCATCAGGCCGGACTCGGCCTGGGCGATGAAATCGTAGCCGGGCAGGGCCGACTTCGGGCCGGTGGTGCCGTAGCCGGTCACGCTGGCGCGGATGGTGCGCGGCGCATGCGCCTCGAACCAGGCGTCATCGAAGCCCCAGCGGGCCAGCGTGCCCTTCTTGTAGTTGTCGACCACCACGTCGGCCTTTTCCATCAGCCGGCCGAGCAGTTCGCGGCCGGCCGGCTGGCCGAGGTCGAGGGTGATCGAACGCTTGTTGCGGTTCGCGCCGAGGTAGTACGCGGCCTCGGCATCGTCGGGCGCCGCGCCGGGCTTCGAGACCCAGGGCGGGCCCCAGGTGCGGGTGTCGTCACCCGCGCCCGGGGGCTCCACCTTGATCACGTCCGCGCCGAGGTCGCCCAGCATCTGGGCGCACAACGGCCCGGCCAGCACCCGGGTCAGGTCCAGGACCCGGATGCCGTCGAGCGCGCCTGCCGGCCCGCCGTTCTCGTTGCTCGAGACAGAAGACTCGCTCATCGTGCAGGCCCTACTTGTGCAGCTTGCGCATCTCGGGCGGCTCGTTCAGGTTCCGCTCGAACCCGTCCACGTAGCTCGCCAGTTCCCGCTTCGCCTGCATCCGGAACTGCTGGAAGTTGGGCTTGCGGCCGGCCAGGAACGCGTCCATGCCTTCGTTCGCCTCGGGCGAACCCCAGACATGCGCGAGCAGTTCCATGCCGTGCTGCCACGACGAGTAGAGGTTGTCCGACTCGAAGTTGAGCGACTTCTTGGTCATGCGCAGGGTGAGGGCGCTGTGGCCCTTCATCGTCTCGCACCACTTCAGCGTCTCGGCCAGCAGGTCCTTCTGCGGCACGCACTTGTTGATCAGGCCGATCTCGACCGCTTCCTTGGCCGGGAACCGGCGCGCGCAGAAGATCATCTCGCGTGCGAGCCGCTCGCCGATGATGCGCGGCAGGTATTGCGTGGCACCGACGGTCGGGCAGGCGCCGACCTTGGCACCGGTCTGGCCGAGCACTGCGTTCTCGGAGGCGATCACCAGGTCGCACCACAGCGCGAGTTCGTGGCCACCGCCCATGCACCAGCCGTTGACCATGGCGATCACCGGGATCGGCAGGCCGCGGATGGTCATCGCCAGGCCGAGCATGCGGTCGTTCCACATGTAGGCGTTGGTGAAGTTCAGGCGCTTCATCGCGTAGAAGTCGCCGCCGGCCGAGAACGACCGGTCGCCGGTGCCGGTGATGACCGCGCAGACGATCGAGGGATCTTCGCGGGTGGCCTTCAGCGCGTCGATCATCTCGTCGAGCGACTGCTCGCGGAAGGCGTTCAGCACGCGCGGACGATTGATGGTGATCCAGGCGACCTGGTCCTTCACCTCGAACAGGATGTCGGTGTACTTGCGCGCCCGTGCGGTCGCGATGGTCGGTTTCGCCTTGCCCGATTTCTTTGCCTTGGTGGCCTTGGTGCCGCTCGTTGCCATTGCTGCTGTCTCCCCTCGGATCGGTGGTGGTTGACGCTGGTGGACGTGAGTCTGCCGGTGGCGCTGCCTGTTGCGTGCGGCCGGCTTGCCGGATGATTTTGTCCGGACAAATGTTACCATCGGTGGCGTTTCGGTGAAGCGCGACCAGCGGAGCAACAGTCGTGGAAACCTCAGTCGACGGCGGAGGATCGAAGCGTGCCGGCGGTGCCGGCCCGGCGCGTGCCCGCACGGCTGCGCCGCTGTACCAGCTGATCACCCAGCGCCTGGTCGAGGAGATCCGCACCGGCGTGCTGCCGGTCGGGGGGCTGCTGCCACCCGAGGTGGAACTGTGCAAGCGCTTCGCGGCGAGCCGCTACACCGTGCGCGAGGCGCTGCGCACGATCACCGAGCGTGGCCTGCTGGTACGCCGCCCCGGTGCCGGATCGGTGGTGGTCGCCTCCGAGACGCCGACCGCCTTCACCCAGAGCGTGAAGAACGTCGAAGAACTGATGAACTACCCGCCGGACACGTTCCGCGAGAACGTGAGCAGCCGGCTGGTGGTGGCCGACAAGGCACTGGCGCAACTGCTCGCCTGCGAGGTCGGTGCGCGCTGGTTCCGGATCAGCGCGATCCGCCGCACCAACTCCAGCCCCGAGCCGCTCGGCTGGACCGACATCTACCTGCTGCCGCGCTACAGCAAGGTGGTCGATGCGGTCGACCATGCACAGACCCATGTCTACCAGCAGGTCGAGCGGATGTTCGGCGAACCGACGGTGCGTGCCCGGTTCGAGATCTTCGCCAGCCGCATCCCGACCCGGCTCGCGCGGCCGCTCAAGGTGGCCAGCGGCACGCCGGCGCTGACCTTCGTCCGCCGCTACTTCGGGGCCAGCGGCGAGAACTTCGAGAACTCGGTGACCGTGCATCCCGAGCACCGGTTCACCTACACGATGGACGTGCAGCGCGAGCCGCACAAGCCGCGCCGCGCCTGAACGACGGACCCTGCAAAACTGGAGGAATGCCATGCTGAAGATCAAGCACATCGAAGCGATCGCGGTCAGCCTGCCGATGGCCAAGCCGATGAAGATGGCCGGCGTCGAGATCCGCACCGCCGACAACCTGCTGGTGCGCATCGAAGCGGCCGATGGCAGCGTCGGCTGGGGCGAAGCCGCCTCGGCACCGCACATGACCGGCGAGACGGTCGAGAGCATGGTCGCTGCGGTGCGCTACTTGGCGCCCGCCACCGAAGGCCGCAATGTCGAGGACCTGCACGCGCTCGTCTCGCACTGGGAGTTCGCGCTGTACGGCAACCATGCGGCGAAGTCGGCGATCGAGATGGCGCTGCAGGACCTGACCGCGAAGGCGGCCGGGATCCCGGCGTGGAAGCTGTTCGGCGAACAGCGCCGCGAGCGGATGGCCGTGCTCTGGCTGATCGGCACCGGGTCCACCGACGGCGATGTCGCCGAATCGAAGGCGCGCAAGGCCGCAGGCTTCGTGGCCTACAAGATCAAGGTCGGTACCGGCGAGGCGGCCGACGATGCGCGCCGGTCGCTGGCGATCTGCGAGGTGCTGGGCGACGGCAACCTGATCTCGTCCGATGCCAACCAGGGCTACACCGTCGATGGCGCGCTGGCGTACGTGGACATCGTGAAGGGCTCGCGGCTCGACTTCTTCGAGCAGCCGGTGCGTTCGAAGGACCTCGCCGGCATGGCGAAGGTCGCCGCTGCCAGCAAGGTGCTGATCGGTGCCGACGAGGGCCTGCACGGTCCCGAAGACATCCAGCGCCACCATGACATGAAGGCGGCCAGCGGCGTGAGCCTGAAGACGATCAAGCTCGGCGGCATGCGCGAGGTGTTCGATGCCGGCGTGCTCTGCGCGAAGCTCGGCATGCGGGTGAACCTGGCGAACAAGGTCGCCGAGTCGAGCATCGGCATCGCCGGCGTGCTGCACCTGGCGGCAGCGCTGCCGGGCCTCGACTGGGGCCTGTCGATCACCAACCAGTACCTGGCCGACGACATCGTCACCAGGCCGCTGCGCGTGGTCGAAGGCCATGCCGAAGTGCCGGGCGGCATCGGGCTTGGCGTCGAGGTGGATGAATCGAAGGTGCGCAAGTACCAGAGGGCGCTCTGATCATGGCCAAGACGTATGCAGCGGTTCCCGCGCGGAAGGTGGCCTTCCTCGGACTGGGCGTGATGGGTTATCCGATGGCCGGGCACCTGGCGCGCGCCGGGCATTCGGTGACCGTGTACAACCGGACGGCTGCGAAGGCGGCGCAGTGGGTGGCCGAGTACGGTGGTGGGTCGAACGCAACCTCGGCCGCGACGCCCGCTGCGGCCGCTTCGGGTGCCGACATCGTGTTCGCCTGCGTGGGCAACGACGACGACCTGCGCTCAGTGGTGGTCGGCGACGGCACGTCGGGTGCGTTCGCCGGCATGAAGGCCGGTGCGATCTTCGTCGACCATACGACCGCGTCGGCGGACATCGCGCGCGAGCTGTCCGCGCTGGCGGCCTCGAAAGGCCTGGGCTTCATCGATGCACCGGTGTCCGGTGGGCAGGCGGGCGCGGTGAACGGCATGCTCACCGTGATGTGCGGGGGGGCGCAGAAGACCTTCGACACGATCGCACCGGTGGCTGCGGCGTTCGCGCAGGCGGTGACGCTGCTCGGCCCGAGCGGTTCCGGCCAGTTGGCCAAGATGGTCAACCAGATCGCGATCGCCGGGCTGGTGCAGGGCCTGTCCGAAGCCATCGCGTTCGGCCAGCGCGCCGGGCTCGACATGAATGCGGTGCTGGCAGTGATCGGCAAGGGTGCCGCGCAGAGCTGGCAGATGGACAACCGGGGCAAGACGATGGTCGAGCGCAAGTTCGAGTTCGGCTTCGCGGTCGACTGGATGCGCAAGGACCTCGGCCTGGTGTTCGATGAAGCCAGGCGCAACGGCGCACTGTTGCCGGTGACCGCGCTGGTCGACCAGTTCTATGCCGACGTGCAGCACGCGGGCGGGCGGCGCTGGGATACATCCAGCCTGATCACGCGGTTGCGTTGAGCATGGCCGCGCGCGGAAGGCGAGCGGCGCGTCGGGCGATCGCCATCGCTGCGGTCTCGGCGACTGCGATGCTGGCCCTGTTGCCGGTCGCGGTGAAGCCAGTCTCCGCGCAAGGCGCTGCCGCTGCCTGCGCCCCGGGGACGTCCTCCGTGCGCATCCGAGCCGCCACCTATGTCGCCCTGGGCAAGGACCTGCTGTTCAGGTTGCAGGTCGAGGGCTCGATCGATACGGCCGTGCTGA
>JAIENF010000400.1 GCA_019751575.1 Burkholderiales bacterium | reverse complement strand
CGATTCCACCCTCGAGCCCCCCAGATGAAGCCTCCCCAGTTCGAATACGCCGCTCCGGCCACCCTGCCCGAAGCCCTCGCGCTGCTTGCCCACCCCGACGGCGACGCAAAGCCGATCGCCGGCGGCCAGAGCCTGATGCCGGTGCTGGCCTTCCGCCTCGCTTCGCCGCGCCTGCTGGTCGACCTGCGGCGGCTGCAGGGCATGGACCGCATCGAGATCGACGCCAAGGGCGTGCGCATGGGTGCCAAGGTGCGCTGGCGAGACATCGAACGCGACGCGCGCCTGAAGACCGCGCTGCCCCTGCTGGCCGAAGCCATCCAGCATGTCGCGCACTACCAGATCCGGAATCGCGGCACCGTCGGTGGCAGCCTCGCGCACGCCGATCCGGCGGCGGAGCTGCCCGGCATCGCGGTGGCCTGCGATGCGACGATCGAGATCGCCAGCCAGCGCGGCAACCGCAGCGTGGCCGCCGCCGATTTCTTCGAGGGCGCGCTGACCACGGTGCTGCAGCCCGATGAACTGATCACCGCGGTCACCTTCCCGGCCTGGCCTGCCGGCCGCGCCAGCGCGTTCGAAGAGCTCGCGCGCCGGCATGGCGACTTCGCGATGGCCGGTACCGCGGTCTGGTTCGACCTCGATGCCGCCGGCCGTGCGATGAACACCCACATCGGCGTGATCGGCGCGTCCGACCGGCCGCGCCGGCTGGCCGCGGCCGAGGCGAAGCTCGACGGCCAGGTCGTCAATGCGACGTCGATCGGCGAGGCTGCCTGTGCAGCGGCCGGCGACTGCGATCCGGCCGACGACCTGCACGCCACGGCAGCCTATCGCCGCAACCTGGTCGGGGTGCTGGTCGAACGCGCGCTGGCACGGGCGCTGGCCGGCGCATCCGGCACGTCAACACCGGTCAACCGCAGCGGGGGGGCACACTGATGCACGCACCGATGGAAGTCTCGTTCGAGGTCAATGGCAACGCGGTCAAGGCAAGCGTCGAGCCACGGACCACCCTCTCGCTCTGCCTGCGCGACAACCTGAAGCTCACCGGCACCCATGTCGGCTGCGAACACGGCGTCTGCGGCGCCTGCACGGTGATCGTCGATGGCGAGGCCGTGCGCTCCTGCCTTACCCTCGCGGTCCAGGTCGAAGGCCGTTCGATCACCACGATCGAGGGGCTTGCCGACGGTGACGCACTGTCCCCGCTGCAGGCTGCATTCCGCCGCCACAATGCGCTTCAGTGCGGCTTCTGCACGCCGGGCATGCTCACCACGGCGCATGCGCTGCTCACCGACGAGCCGCATGCCAGCGCCGACCGCATCCGCGAGGTGCTGTCCGGCAACCTGTGCCGCTGCACCGGTTACGTGTCGATCGTCGAGGCGGTGCTCGATGCACGCGCCGCCTACGGCGGGCCGGCGAGCGAAGCCGGGCATGGCCATGCAGCCACGGCGCCCGCGGCAGGAGCCGCGCGATGAATGCACGCCTGACCGACATCCTTCCCGAGTCCGCGCAGGCGGCGGCCGACGGCCCCTACATCGGCCGCTCGGTGCAGCGCGTGGAAGACCTGCGCCTGTTGCGCGGCCTCGGCCGCTATGCCGACGACGTGACGCTGCCCGGCATGCTGCATGCGGCGATGCTGCGCAGCTCGGTGGCACATGCGCGGCTGCGCGGCATCGACGCCACCGCCGCGCGCGCGATGCCCGGCGTGCATGCGGTGATCACCGCCACGGAGATCGCGGGCGCGCCGGGCCAACCCGTGCCGCACGTGCCGCTGCGCCTGCAGCCCCTGCCCTGCATGGAAGCCTACCGCCAGCCGGTCATCGTGCAGGACCGCATCCGCCATGTCGGCGAGGTGATCGCGATCGTCATCGCCGACACCCTGGCGCTGGCCGAAGACGCGATGGAGGCGATCGAGCTGGACCTCGAGCAGTTGCCGGCCGTCGCGGACTGGAAGACGTCGGCCGCCGACGACACGCTGCTGTTCGACGGCACCACCACCAACCGTGGCGTGACCTTCACCGCGCAGCGGGGCGACATCGATGCCGCGTTCGCCAGGGCCGCGCACATCCAGCGCGAGCAGTTCACCGTGCAGCGGCAGGCACCGGTGACGATGGAAGCGCGCGGCGTGGTTGCCGACTGGGATGCCGCGAACGGCCGGCTGGTCGTCCACGGCGCGGCGAAGGTGCCGTTCTTCAACCGCTCGGCCAGCGCCCGCATGCTCGGCATGCCGGACAGCGCGGTCGACTTCATCGAGGGCGACACCGGCGGCAGCTTCGGCGCCCGCGGCGAGTTCTACGTCGAGGACTTCCTGGTGCCGTTCGCGGCACGCCATGTCGGCCGGCCGGTCAAGTGGATCAGCGACCGGCGCGAAGACCTGATGACGATGGCGCAGTCGCGCGAATGCGAGGCCGATGTCGAGATGGCCTTCGCGGCCGACGGCACCATCCTCGGCGTGCGGGGCACGGCCTGGTGCGACCTCGGCGCCTACCCGCGCACCAACGGGCTGATCCAGCCGCGCAACATCCCGCACTTCCTGACCAACACGTACCGCATCGAGGCGGTGCACATCGACTCGCATGTGCAGTTCACCAACAAGGGACCGGCCGGCACCTATCGCGCGCCCGGCCGCGCCGAGACCGTGATGTTCTGCGAGCGGCTGATCGAGCTCGGCGCGAAGGCGATCGGCCTCGACGCGGTCGAGGTGCGCCGGCGCAACCTCGTGACTGCCGACGACATGCCCTGGCATTTCGCCACCGTCACCCCGTCCATGCCGGTATCGAGCGGCCTGTCGGAGGCCGACAGCGGCGACTACCGTCGGACCTTCGAACGTTGCCTGTCCGAGTTCGACTGGAACGGCAAGCTCGCGCTGCAGGGCAAGGTGGTCGACGGACGCCACCACGGCATCGGCGTCGCCTGCTTCATCGAAGGGGGCGCCGCCGGCCCGCGGGAGAACGCGAAGATCGAGCTGGCGCGCGATGGCTCGGTCACGCTCTATGTCGGGTCGACCTCGGTCGGCCAGGGCCTCGAGACCTCGCTCGGACAGATCGCCGCCGATGCGCTGGGCATCCCGATGTCCGCACTGACCCTGCTGCATGGCTCGACCACCTACCTGCACGAAGGCTTCGGGTCGTACCACTCGCGCTCCACCGTGATGGGGGGCTCGGCGATCATCGATGCCGCGGTCAAGTTCAAGCAGGCGTTGTGCGAGGCCGCCGCGACCTACCTCGAATGCCTGCCCGAGCAGGTGGTGATCGCCGGCACCGAGGCGAAATCGCCGCGCGGCCGCAGCATCGGCTTCGCGGAGCTGGCGAAGAACGAGACCATAAAGGTCGACGGCACCTTCGCCAACCACCACCACACTTGGGCCTATGGCGCGGCCGCCGCGCATGTCGCGGTCGACGCGCGTACCGGGCATGTGTCGCTCCTCGACTATGTCGTGGTCGAGGATGTCGGCCGCGCGATCAACCCGCTGCTGCTGCGCGGGCAACTGCTCGGCGGCACCGTGCAGGGCCTGGGTGGCGCCTTCCTGGAAGAGATGGTCTACGACGCACAGGGCCAGATGCTCACCGGCACCCTGGCCGACTACCTGATCCCGACCGCCTCCGACTTCCCCCGCCTGCGCGCCTTCGTGATGGAAGAGTTCCCGTCGCCGATCAACCCGATCGGCGCCAAGGGGGCCGGTGAAGGCGGCACCATCGTCGCACCGGCGGTGATCGTCAACGCGATCGCCAACGCGCTGGGCGAGCACGGCCTGAACCCGACGTCGCTGCCGTTGTCGCCGTCGCGGTTGTGGCAGATGATCGACGACGCCCGCCGCGCGCAGCCGTAGCGGCTTTCGTCCCGATCATCATTGCATCCATCGTTGCACTCCAGGAGAAGCCCGAGATGAGCCAGCCCCGCCGCCCGTTGCCCGATGCACGCCGCCGCAGCGTCTCCCTTGCCGGTGCCGGCGGGCTGTTGTCCGCGGTCGCCGGTGGTGCCGGGGTGCTGCTGCCCGCCGGCGCGGCGTTCGCGCAGGCGGCGAAGTTCCCGGCCAAGCCGGTGCGCGTGATCGCCGGCTTCGCCCCGGGCGGTGCGCTCGACCTGAACGCGCGCATCGCGGCGCAGGCGATCCAGGAGCAGCTGGGCCAGCCGGGCATCGTCGAGAACCGTGCCGGCGCGTCCGGCGTGATCGGCACCGAGCATGTGATGCGCGCCGCACCCGACGGCTACACCCTGCTGCTCGGCGCGGCAGGCACCCACGGCATCAACCCGGTGCTGCAGAAGCTGCCCTACGACCCGATCAAGGACTTCGCGCCGGTGTCGCTGGTGTCCTCGGTGCCGCACGTGCTGGTCGTGCACCCGTCGCTGCCGGTGAAGACGCTGCAGGACTTCGTCAAGTTCGCGCGGGCGAACCCCGGCCTGAACTATGCCTCGTCGGGCACCGGCACCATCCACCATCTCGCCGCAGAGATGCTGCGCTCGATGATCGGCGCGCAGTTCGTGCACATTCCCTACAAGGGCGCGGCGCCGGCGATGGCCGACGTGATCAGCGGCCAGGTGCCGTGGATGTCGATCGAATACGCACCGGCCGCGCCGATGATCAAGGCCGGCAAGCTGCGGGCGATCGCGCTGGCGACGCCGAAGCGCGTGGCCGGCATCGACGTGCCGACCTCGGCCGAAGGCGGCGTGCCCGGCTGGGAGGTCACCAACTGGTATGCCGTTTTCGCACCGGCCGGCACCAGCCCGGAGATCGTCGACATCCTGTCCAGGGCGATCGCGCGCGGCCTCGGCTCGGCAGAGGCGAAGGAGCGCCTGTCCTCGCTCGGCGCGATCCCGATCGGCGGCAGCCCGACCGAGCTCGCCGCACTGGTCAAGTCGGAACTCGCGCGCTGGTCGGCGATCGTCAAGGCAGCCAACGTCAAGATCGACTGAGGCAGAGGGCTTCGCGGGCCGATGGGCGCTGCCGCCGGTCGGCTACAATCCGCGCTCCTGCGGGCACCGCCCGCGACCGGGATTCCGCACATGCCATCAACTACCGCCCGCCGCCGCCTGCGTGAACGCCTGACCACCGGCCCGCTGGTCGTCGCCCCCGGCATCTATGACGCCTACGGTGCACGCCTGACCGAGATGGCCGGCTTCGAAGCGGTCTACATGACCGGCAACGGCGTCTCGGCCAGCCTGCTCGGTCGCGCCGATGTCGGGCTGATCGACCTCACCCTGTTTTCGCAGCATGCCCACCGTGCCGCCGCGGCGGTCGAGATCCCGCTGATCTGCGATGCCGACACCGGCTATGGCAACGCGGTGAACGTGCGGCGCACGGTCGAGGAGTTCGAGGCGGGTGGCGTCGCCGCGATCCACCTCGAAGACCAGGTGATGCCCAAGAAGTGCGGCCATATCCCGGGCGCACGGCCGGTGGTGTCGCTGCTCGAACATGCGAAGAAGATCGAGGCGGCCGTCGCGGCGCGCCGCGACCCCGGTTTCCAGTTCATCGCCCCCACCGATTCGGCCGGCGGCGTCGGGCTCGACGAGGCGATCGCCCGCGCGAAGGCCTATCGTTCCGCCGGCGCGGACGTGATCTTCGTCGAGATGAAGAACAGCCCGACGCTGCTCGACGACATGAAGCGGGTCACCGGCTCGGTCGATGCACCGGCCCTGGTCAACGTCGAGGAAAGCGGCGCGCTCGGGCAGCTCACCGCGGCCGAGCTCGAGGCGCTCGGCTTCCGGATCGCGATCTACCCGGGGCTCGCCCGCTATGCGGCGGGCTTCGGCATCCGGCATGCGCTCGACGCCCTGAAGCGCGACGGCAACACGAAGGGCGCACGCGACCGCATGCTGTCCTTCAAGGACTACAACGAAGCCCTGAAGCTCGACGACATCGTCGACTGGGAACAGAAATACCTGCCGCCCGCGGGCTGATCCGCCGAACCCATAGAACCCGGAGCCACACGCCATGCCGACCCTGATGCTTTCGAAGAACTTCATCGATGAACATGCCGAGCGGCTGGCGCAGATCGAGAAGGCGAACAACACGACGTTCGAGCTGGTGCGTCTCGAGACGAAGCTCGTCTACCTGCCGGACGACGTGGCGTCGCGCATCGACGCCGGCTTCCTGTCGCGCGACGTCCGCTTCGGATCGATGTCGCACGCCGGCCACTACGAGCCGGTGCCGGAGGCCTGCCCCCATTTCTTCAAGCCGATCGACCAGTCGAAGGGCTTCAAGTGGCTGCAGATCGCCAGTGCCGGCATCGACCGCCCGATCTACGGCGAACTGATGGCGCGCGGCATCCGCGTGTCAACCGGCGCCGGCACCCATGCCGAGCCGATCGCCCAGACCACGATCGGCGCGATGCTGATGCTGTCGCGCGGCTTCATGAAATGGCTGCCGGCGCAGCGCGCGCACAAGTGGCATGCGCTGCGTGACGCCGAGGCGCCCAAGGACCTGCGCGGACAGACGATGGTGATCGTCGGCGTCGGCTCGATCGGCGGCTTCACCGCACCGATCGCGAAGGCGCTCGGCCTGAAGGTGATCGGCGTGCGGCGCAGCCCGAAGCGCGCCGACGACGTGGTGGACGAGATCGTGCATCCGTCGAAGCTGGACGAACTGCTGCCGAAGACCGACTGGCTGATGCTCTGCTGCCCGCTGAGCGACGAGACGCGCGGCATGATCGATGCGCGCCGGCTGGCGCTGCTGCCCCGCGGCGCGCACCTGATGAACGTCGCACGCGGCCCGGTGGTGGTCGAGCAGGACCTGATCGCCGCGCTGCGCTCCGGCCACCTCGGCGGCGCCTTCCTCGACGTGTTCGAGACCGAACCGCTGCAGGCCGAGTCGCCGCTGTGGGACATGCCGAACGTGATCTGCACGCCGCACAACTCGTCGACCTCGGACGGCAACGAGGCGCGCGTGTCGGCGATCTTCCTCGAGAACCTGGATCGCTGGTGCAAGGGCCAGCCGCTGATCAACGAAGTGAAGGCCTGAGACCCGACATGGCAACGCTGAACATCATCAGTGCGGGTGCGATGCAGGCGGTCGTCACCACGCTCGTTCCCGCATTCGAGAAGGCCACCGGCGCGACCGTGTCGGCCACCTTCGGCGCGGTCGGCCAGCAGAAGGCCCGCGTGCTCGCCGGGGAGCCTGCGGACGTGATCCTGCTGACCCCTGAGATGCTGGACGACCTGGCAGCCACCGGCTGGGTGCTGCCGGGCTCGCAGTGCACGCTGGGCCGCGTCGGCATGGGCGTGGTCGTGCCGAAGGGCCATCCGCCGGTCGACGTGTCCACGTCGGACGCCCTGCGCGCCACGATGCTGGCGGCCAGCCTCGTCGTGTATCCCGACCCGGAGATCGCGTCGGCCGGGCGCAACTTCGACAATGCGCTGATCAGGCTTGGCATCC
>JAIENF010000469.1 GCA_019751575.1 Burkholderiales bacterium | reverse complement strand
GCATCGACCGCCGGCGGCGGCACTGCCGCTGGATCGGACGTGCTGCGCAACAGGCCTGACAGCGACGAACGCCGCTCGATCAGCGCCTCGAGTTCGGCCTCGCCAGGGCGCCCCGGGACGGCGCCCTCGAGTGCCTCGGGGCCGGGCGGCAGGCGGCCGTCGCTCACGAGCGTCCCCCGCCGGCCACTGCGGCCGCCTCGGCCGCCGCGAAATGGGCGCGCAACCGCGCCAGTGCATAGCGCAGCCGGCTCTTCACGGTTTCGCGCTGCGCGCCGGTCAGGGCTGCGATTTCGTCCAGGGACAACCCGCCGTCCTCATGCAGCAGGAGTGCCTCGCGCTGGACGAACGGCAGCATCGCGATCGCGTCCCGCAATTCCTGCGCTGCAGCGCCGCGCTCGACGATCGCCTGTGGCTCGAGCGCCGGCGCCGCCGGCAACCGGTCAGCCAGGGTCGTGCCGGTGCCACCGTGATCGTCATCGATCGACAGCATGCGATCGTCCCGGGATCGACGGACGATGTCGATCACGCGATTGCGCGCGATCTGGAACAGGAAGGTGCGGAACTTCGCGCTCGGCTGGTAGCGCGCGCGCGCATTGATCAGGTTCATCCACACGTCCTGGAAGATCTCGTCGACCTCACCCCGGTGCGGGCACTGCCGCAGGATGAACCGGTACAGGCCGGTGCGATGGCGCTCGTACAGCAGGTCGAATGCGGTGGCATCCCCGTCGCGGTAGCGCAGCATCAGGTCCTCGTCCGAAGCCGGCGCCTGCTGCGCCGATGCCGGTACACCGGCCGCATCGGCCACCGGCAGCAAGGCAGGCGCTGCCGTGCACGCGCCCGGCAGCAGTTCGGAAGTGTCGACCGCCCGGATCATGCGAGGCAGTGTAGCCGACAGGTCAGCGCGGGGGCGGATCGGGTACGAACCCCGGGAACGGCTGTGGCGCCCGCGCGACCGGCGGCAGGGGCGCCGGCAGGATGCCGCGCGCCACCAGGTTCGCGCGGCTGTCATAGAAGATCGTGACCACTTCGTCCGGTACGGATGACGCGCGTTCGAACTGTGCATGGCGCACCGGCGAATGCTCGGTCCGGCCGTGGCCGGTGCCGAGCGGCGCGCTCGGTGCCGCCGCAGCTTCCGCGGCACTGGCGCTGCCTGCACTGGCCGCATCCGGACGCTGGCGTGCCATCGTCTCGCCGCTGTCCGAAGCACCCGCCCTGGCCGGATGCCTGGGCGCGATGGCCAGCGCCGGCGGCGTGGCGGCACGGAACACGGCGACGCCGATCACACCGACATCATCCGGCCGGCCGGTGCGCGCGGCATAGGAGTCCGGCAGCGTCGTGAAGTGGAAAGCCGCGGTGCGCTGCAGGTCCTTGCGCCAGCCGCGGATCTCGGCCTGCTGCCGCGGGCGCAGCACATAGCCGGTCTGGTCGGGACGGGCCGTCTCGCCGGACACGGCATTCACGCCATCGACCG
Source organism: Burkholderiales bacterium (assembly GCA_019751575.1). Lineage (GTDB taxonomy): Bacteria > Pseudomonadota > Gammaproteobacteria > Burkholderiales > CAIKXV01 > CAIKXV01. The sequence goes on along the minus strand of JAIENF010000469.1, from coordinate 5,889 downwards.
ACAGCACGGCGAGCAGGTCGCCAGCGGCGCGGCTGCGCAGCATCACCGAATACTCGGTGCCTGGCGTGCCGGCCACGTACAGTTGCCCCTGGTGACGTATCACCGGCAACTCGACGTTGCGTGCACGGTCGATCACCCGCACGTCGAGCAGGTGGCCGCTGGCTGCGGCTGTCGACGGCATCCCTGCGGCGGCCACCGCCAGGACGAATGCCGCGGTGGCGGCAGCTGAAACACAAGCCCGAAGGGCCATGGTCGTATCCTCCATCAGTCAGTGATGGAGACTTGAACGCCGGGGCTGCCGGAACGGGGTTAACCGCGGGGTCGACCCCGCCAGGGCAGGCGCGGCCGGCGGCGTTGACGCGTCAGTCGAGGGCGAGCGTCACGCGCGGCTCGAAGGCGAAGCCGCCCGCTGCCACGCCGTCGCGCAGGAAGGCGAGCCCCTCCGCGGCCAGGGCGGCCTCGCCGCGCACGCCCAGTTCTATGTACGGGCGTTCTGCAATGCGCGGCAGGCTGAACAGCTTGAGCGCAGGATATCGCCCGACGCAGGTGTTCATCAGGTCGATCAGCTGGCTTTCACCGGCCCCATAGACCAGGATCGCGATGTCGACTTCCGGCACCCGAGCCAGGTGCGGGTAGAGCGTGTCGAGCACCCAGTCGAGCATCGGCCAGGCCATCTGCGGAAAGCCGGGGAAGAAGTGCACGTTGCGGAAGGTGAACCCGGGGATGCGGTTGTACGGATTCGGAATGATCGAACTGCCGGCCGGAAACGTGCCCATCGCCAGCCGGTGCGGCGTGACCTCGTCGCCCCAGCGGCCGCGGATCTCGCGCTCGGCGTCCGGATGAAGTTCCAGGGCTGCCCCGCCCGCGGCAGCGGCACATTGCCGCGTGTGGTCATCGGGCGTCGCACCGATGCCGCCAAACGAGAACACGATGTCGTCGGAGGCCAGCGCCTGCGCCAGCGCCCCCGTGATGCGCGCCGGTTCGTCCTGGAGGTAGGTAGACCAGGACAGTTCAAGCCCGCGCTTGCCCAGTGCAGCGACCACGGTGCTGAAGTGCTTGTCCTGCCGCTTGCCGGTGAGGATCTCGTCACCGATGATGATGCTTCCGAATGCCATTGCCTTGCGTCCCTCGGGTGCGCCGCAGCGCGGCGTCACGTCATTATGTAGCTTTCCAGCTGCGCGATCTGGAACTGCTGTTCCGAAATCGTCTCCTTGACCAGGTCGCCGATCGACAGCACGCCGATCACCCGTGCATCCTCGAGCACCGGCAGGTGGCGGCAGCGCTTCTCGGTCATCACCGCCATGCACTGGTCGATCGTCTGGTCGGGTCCGACGCAGACTACCTTGTGGGTCATGATCTCGGACACCCGGATGTCCCGCGACGATTTGCCGAGCAGGATCACCTTGCGAGCATAGTCACGCTCGGACAACATGCCGGCGAGCACCGGTCCGTCCAGCACCACCAGCGCGCCGATGTCGTGCCTCGCCATCAGTTCGAGCGCGGCGAAGACGCTCTCGTGTGGCGCGATCGACAGGATGCCCGGCTTCTCTTCGATCAACTGCCTGGCTGTCTTCATGGCTCTTCCCCCTTGCAACCGGCCTCGGGCCGGGCGCTCCGTGGCGATCCCGGCGCCCGCACGGGAAGTATGAGCGCCCGGTGAGCCGCTGCCAATAGCCGACGATCGCCGGCACGAGGCCGGCAGGAGGGCCTGCAGGCGATTCCCGAAACGAAGACGGCAGCCGAGGCTGCCGTCTTCGATCGGGTTGCCCATCGCCGTCGCCGGCGATGGGGTACCGGCGTTACTTCGGCGGGTGGCCTGCTTCGCGCGGCGGGATCTTCAGGCTCAGGATCATGGAAGCCGTCAGCACCGTGATCACGACGCCGAGCGAGGCCCAGACCGGGATCTTGTAGATGTCGAGCAGCAGCATCTTGGTGCCGATGAAGACCAGGATGATCGCCAGCCCGTAGCTCAGCAGGTGGAACTTGTCCTTCATGTTGGCCAGCAGGAAGTACATCGCCCGCAGGCCGAGGATGGCGAAGATGTTCGAGGTCAGCACGATGAACGGATCGAGCGTGATCGCGAAGATCGCCGGGATCGAGTCGACCGCGAAGACCACGTCGATCACGCCGATCATGATCAGCACGATGAACATCGGCGTGGCGTACTTCACGCCGTCCTTGATCACGAAGAACTTCTCTTCGGCGTACTCGCGGGTGATCTTCATCCGGCTGCGCAGGAACTTCAGGACCGGGTTCTTTTCCAGGTCCGGTTCATCGCTGGCATGCGACCACATCTTGTAGCCGGTGTAGACCAGGAACGCGCCGAACACGTACAGGATCCAGTGGAAGTGCTGGATCAGCCAGACGCCCACCAGGATCATGATCGCGCGCAGGATGATCGCACCGATGATCCCGTAGATCAGCGCACGCCGCTGGTACTCGGGCGGCGTCGCGAAGAACGTGAAGATCATCAGGAACACGAAGATGTTGTCGACGGCGAGCGACTTCTCGATCAGGTAGCCGGCCAGGAACTCGAGCGACTTCTCCCACGCGACCAGCCAGCCGAAGTCGGCGCCGAACTTCGCGACGTACTCGGGCGCGCTGTACTTGTCCCACAGGTAGAAGAACAGCAGGCCATTGAACACGAACGACAGCGCGACCCAGAGGATCGACCAGTTGAGGGCCTCCTTGAAGCTGACCGCCTTCGAACCCTTGCGTTCCAGCAGCAGGATGTCGACCGCCAGCGCGATCACGACGAACAGCGCGAACGCGCCCCACATCCAGGGTTCCCCCACCTGGATCTCGAAAACTGCTGCCTGTTCTGGATTCATTTTTCTCGCTCTTTGCGCCCGGTCCGGTCATCCGCTCGCCCGACCGCGCGACCGGCGATCAGGGGCGGCGACCGCTCCGGGGTCGCTCGTTCTTGTAGACGCCAATGGCGTACGGGGTTGCAGGATACGGGCCATGATCGCAGATTTGACCCATGGTGTTTGACAAGTTCTGTCGGGAAAGTTTCACCTTCTCCAACATTTCTTTTTGCGGCGGGCTGGAAATCCGCGTGACTTCCCGTGCAGCGAGTCAACCCGCCGCAACGATCGCAGCGGCGCGCGCGATCACCTGCTCGGCCTGCCGGATGCTGACGATATCGAGCATCCGGCCGTCCAGCGAGACTGCGCCCTTGCCCTCGGCAGCGGCCGCCTCCATGGCCTGGATGATCCGGCGGGCCAGCGCCACCTCTTCGTCGCGCGGACTGAATACCTCGTTGACCGGTCCGATCTGCGCGGGATGGATGCACATCTTCCCCTCGAACCCGAGGGCTGCCGCCCGATGCGCACTGGCCAGCAGGCCGTCCGCGTCACGGAAATCGGCGAACGGACCGTCGAGCGGGCGCAGGCTCCATGCTCGTGCCGCGACGACCAGCCGGGCGTGCACCGCATGCCAGGGGTCGCCCCAGTGGAACGCACGGGGTCCGCCCGGCTGGCCCGCCGCAGCGTCGGCCAGCACGCCGTAGTGCGGGCTGACGCCCCCGATCGAGGTCGTGCGCATGCGGGTGGAGGCCGCGAAGTCGCCGCTGCCGAAGGTGATGCCCTCGAGACGCGAGCCCTGCTGCGCAGCCATCGCCGCGATCGCCTCGATGTTGGCGATTCCGGACGCGCTCTCGACCAGCGCGACCAGGCCGGTCCGCGCCGAGCGACCCGACTCCATCTCGACCTGCCCGACCAGCATGTCCACTGCGTGCAGGTCGGCCGGAACGCCGATCTTGGGCACGATCAGCAGGTCGATGCGTGGGCAGCGCCCGACGATCTCGATCACGTCGCGGAACATGAACGGGGTGTCGAGGCCGTTCACGCGCACCTCGACCGTCTTCCGGCCCCAGTCGATGCCGTTCAGGGCATCGACGACGTTGGCCCGCGCGCTCGCCTTGTCGTCGAAGGCGACCGCATCCTCGAGGTCGAGGTAGACCGCGTCGGCGGCAGAGCGCGCCGCCTTCTCGAACATCTTCGGCTGAGAACCGGGCACCGCCAGCTCGCTGCGGAAGAGCCGGGTCGGGCGCACGACAGGCGGAACGGACATCATTGGACGGGCAATCGTGGATCCTGGAGACGGCGCGATTATATCGAGTGCGCCGCAGCCGCGCGGGACCGGCTAAAGATAGCGGGCGCACGAACGTTAATATGGGAACCATGACCCTCCTCGCGCACCGACGGCTGCAGGCCGTCGCCACCGGCATAGCCACGCTGCTCCTCGGCGCCGGCTGCAGCACCACGCCGACCGAGCTGGCCAACCGCGTGCTGCCGACCAGCGCGCTGGTGCCCGATTACTCGATCCCGGTCTCCCGCTCGTTGAGCATCCCGCTCGAGTCGGCTATCGCCGCGGCGGTGGTCTTCTGGTACGTCGATCCGCTCGGCCCGAACTGGGAGGTCGCCGAACGCCGGATGTCGCCGACGCTGGTCCATCTGTCGCTGCGCAAGAAGCGCATCGCCACCGGCGGCGATGGCGAGCCACCGCAGATCGTCCGTCGGCGGGCGACCGAACTGGCGATCAAGGCCGGCATGCGCGGCTACCAGATCCTCGAGTACAGCGAATCGACCGAATCCGAGACCATGGGCGCGCGGCGCGTCACGACCGCCCTGGTGAAGCTCACCGACGCCGGGACGGTACGCATTCCCTGAACGCGGCGTTCAGTCGCGGCGCACGATGCGGACGATCGCCGACGAGTCGAGCCGCTCTCCGCCGGCCTTCTGCAACGCGCTGAAGGTCTGCGTGGCGATCGCCGCGCCGGGCAGCGCGACCCCGGCACGCCGCGCGGCATCGAGCACGATGCGCAGGTCCTTCCAGTGCAACCTCGACTCGACGCCGGCCCTCGCATCGCCGCTGGCCATCTTCGGCCCCATCACTTCGAGCATGCGGCTGGCGGTGGTGCCGCCGCGCAATGAATCGAGCAGCACCTGCGGGTCGACGCCCTGCGCCCCGGCCAGGCAGAACGCCTCGGCCATGCCCTGCAGGGTCACGCAGATCGCGAGCTGGTTGGCTGCCTTGGCAACCTGGCCCGCGCCGCAGTCGCCGACATGCACCAGGGTGCGGCCGACGGCCTGCAGCAGCGGCCGCGCACGTTCGAACGCATCGGCATCGCCCCCGGCCATGATCGACAGCGAGCCGGCGATCGCGCCCGCCTCTCCGCCCGATACCGGCGCATCGAGCATCTGTACAGACTGGCGCGCCAGCCGCGCGGCACAGGCGCGCGCGGTCGCAGGCGAGATCGTGCTGTGGTCGATGACCAGCGAACCGGGCGCCAGTCCCTCGGCGACGCCGCCGGCACCGAACAGCACCTGCTGGACATCGGCATCGGCGGTGACCACGGTGATCACGGCATCGCATCCGGCCGCCATCGCCGCGGGCGAATCGAACGCGGTGGCGCCCTCGGCCACCAGCGGCGCCATCGCCGCCGCCCGCCGCGCATGCACCGACACGCGGAAGCCGGCGCGCAGCAGGTTGGCGGCCATCGGCCGCCCCATCACGCCAAGGCCGATCACGCCCACCCTCGACAAGGGCATGGCTGCCGATTGCCTGCCGCCGGTTCCACTGGTCTGTGCCACTGTCTACTTCTTCCCGTGATAGGCGGCGTCAGGCTGCGCAGGCCAGCCGAAATCGATCGCCTTGCGCAGTTCGCCCAGCGTCGCGAACCCCTGCCGCGGCAGCGCATCGTAGACGATGCCCTGCCGCCGGTTCACTTCCTTCGTCACGCCGGTGATCGCATGCAGCGCCCAGCCTTCGAGCGGCATGTCGTCGCGCAGCTCCGGCGGCTTGCGTTCGTCGCTGCGCCAGCTGCCGCGCAGCACCGTGTTGTTGGTGGCCTTCACATCGGCGCGCGTGCGGCTGACCAGCTAC
>JAIENF010000306.1 GCA_019751575.1 Burkholderiales bacterium | reverse complement strand
CACCAGCATGAAGGCCGACTGGCCGAACGCGCTGCCCCGCGCGCCCAGGACGGCGCTGCCCGCCCAGCCGAGCATGCCGCCGGCACCGCCGGCCAGCGCGCCCGCCAGCGCATAACTGGCGATCCGCCCTGCACTGTAGGCCAGGTGCAGGCGCATCGCGGGCTGGCGCTGGCCGGTGGCGCCGGCCAGCGCCCCGACGATGCCGCCGCACATGCCCACGCAATGCACGCCGCCCGCGAGGCCCACCAGCGCAGCCGACGCGAGGGTCGGCCAGAGCATCGATGCCGCCGCGTCCATGTCAGCGTGCGCCCGGCGCCATGGGCGAACCGGCCGGGATTCCGGGAGGCCGGGCGATCACCGGTCGTCCCCTGCTTCGCCGCGGCGCGGGCAGCCTGGCGGGCGATCCGACGCATCCGCGATCGGGCACATCCCGTTGACCTCGGACGAACTGCGCTGCAGGAAGCACGTCAACGCGCTCGCCGCTGCAGCGAACAGCCAGAACAGGAAGAAGCCGACCGTATAGGCAGACAGCTCGCCCATCGCCACCGGGTCGCCGAGCAGGTGCAGGTCGGCTGGATCGAACAGGGTGAAGAACACCCCCGACGCCGCCCCGGCCACGAGGAACGAGGGCCACAGGATGTAGATCAGGTTCTGGGAACGCTCCATTTGGGCTCCTCCGGCACGGACGGGGTGGTCGAGGGCGGTGCCAGGCCGATCGGCCGATCGACCGGCAGTTGCGCGGTGGCCGAGATGCGCCACTGCCCCGCCTCATCCTCGAGGCGCAGATGCCAGCGGCCCTGCACCGCCCGTGCAAGGCGGCCTTCGTACAGGCCGGGCGCCACCTGGACCAGCGTCACGTCCTGGTCGTCGCCGCTGCGCGCGGCACGGACCAGTTGCAGGTGCAGCGGCCGGTCGGAAGACGCATCACCGGCCATCGCGACCCGCACGCGGTCGCCCGCAGGATTGAACTGGAGTTCGGCGGAGAGCCCGCGCTCGCGCGCTCGCGCGTCGCGATCGAGGCTGCGGTTGATGGCGAGGCCCTGTCGATAATAGTCGTCGGACACCACGCCGTCGAAGGTCTTGAACGCGATGCCCATGGTGATCGTTCCAGCGACCACGGCGACCGCGGGGGGAAAGAACAGCAGCCAGGGCCATGGCTCGCGGTACCAGGGACCTGGCTCGCGGCGGCGGGCCCCTGCCGCGGCGGAAACAGCATGGGTCGGGACGGACATGGCGGACTCCAGCGGGGAACAGGATGGGGATGGGGATGGGGGTAGCGAGGACACTGGATCGGTCGATGGTTCAGCGCGAGAGGAACACGGTCTTCTCTTCCCGCGCGACGCCGGCGTCGTCGGTCGCCTCGATCTTCAGCCAGACCGGTGTCGATCCCGGCTTCACCGATCCGGCCGGCACGCGCAGTTCCAGGGGAACGACACGCGCCCCGGCGGAGTCGATCCGGATCGGCTGCGGCTCCCCGACCACCAGTTCGATCCCGTCGATGCCCCGCGCAGACAGCACGAAGCTGCGCGGCGCCTCGCGGATGTTCATGATCTGCACGCGGTAGACGTTCTCCAGGCGGCCGTCCTCGAGTTCGCGCACGATGTTGCCGCGGTCGCGGATGATGTTCATCTTCACCGGGGTGCGCAGCAGGATGCCCGCGAGCACCGTCACCATGACCGCCAGCAGCAGCCCGCTGTAGAGCAGCGTGCGCGGACGCAGCAGGTGGCGCAGGATCTCGCGGTCGTCGTAGCGGCCGGCGATCGCGTTCTCGGTCGAGTAGCGGATGAGCCCCTTCGGATAGCCCATCTTGCCCATCACCTGGTTGCAGCCGTCGACGCATGCACCGCAGCCGATGCATTCGTACTGCAGCCCGTTGCGGATGTCGATGCCGGTCGGGCAGACCTGTACGCAGATGCCGCAGTCCACGCAGTCGCCCAGACCCCTGGCGCGCGGATCCGCAGACCTGCCGCGAGAACCCCTCGGCTCCCCGCGTTGCGTGTCGTACGTCACGATCAGGGTGTCCGGATCGAACATCACGCTCTGGAAACGTGCATAGGGGCACATGTACTTGCACACCTGCTCGCGCATGAAGCCGGCGTTGCCCCAGGTCGCGAATCCGTAGAACGCCATACAGAACGTCTCCCACGGCCCCAGCGAGAACGTTGCGAGGGCGGCGCCGAGGTCGCGGATCGGCGTGAAGTAGCCGACGAACGTGAACCCGGTCCAGAACGCCAGCAGGAGCCACAGCGCATGCTTGGTCGCCTTCAGCTGCAGCTTGCGGCCCGACATCGGCTGGCCATCCAGGCGGATGCGCGCCATCCGGTCGCCTTCGACCTTGCGCTCGATCCACATGAACAGTTCGGTGTACACCGTCTGCGGACAGGCGTAACCGCACCACAGCCGCCCGGCGATCGCGGTGAACAGGAACAGCGACAGCGCGGCGATGACCAGCAGTCCGGTCAGGAAGATGAAGTCCTGTGGCCAGAACACGAAGCCGAAGATGTAGAACTTGCGCGCCGCGAGGTCGAACAGGACTGCCTGGCGGTCGTTCCATTCGAGCCAGGCAGTGCCGTAGAACGCCAGCTGGGTGAACACCACCAGCAGCACCCGCTGCCGCGCCAGGAAGCCGGTGACGGCACGCGGGTAGAGCTTGCGCCGGATCTCGAACAGCGAGTCTTCGACAGGCGGCTTCACGGCGCCGGGCGCAGGCGGCACGGCGGCCCGCTCGGGGCCGCCGTCGACGGCCTCACTTCCTCGGTTCACGCGAAAGTCCCCAGACATAGGCCGCGAGCAGGTGCACCTTGCCGGCCCCGAGGAACTCCAGCTGCGCAGGCATCACGCCGTTGCGGCCGCGGGTGATCGCCTCGACGATCGCCTCTTCCGACGAGCCGTACAGCCACACCCTGTCGGCCAGGTTCGGCGCGCCGAGCGCAGGATTGCCCTTCGCGTCCATGCCATGGCAGGCGACGCAGACCTGCTCGAACTTCACCTTGCCCTGGGCCGCGAGTCCCGCATCATGCGGCAGCCCGGACAGTGAGCGGACATGGTTGGCCACCGCCTTCACGTTCTCGGCGCCGATCGCCTCGACCATGGGCGGCATCACCGCCTGGCGCCCCTTCGCGATCGATTCATGGACCTGCGCCGGCTCCCCGCCCCAGATCCAGTCGTTGTCGCGCAGGTTCGGGAATCCCCGCGAGCCCCCCGCATCCGATGCGTGGCACTGCGCACAGTAGGTCACGAACAGCCGCTGGCCCATCTCGCGCGCCGCAGGGTCGCGGGCCACCACGGGAATCTCCTGCTTCAGGTACACGTCGAACATCGCTGCGTATCGGCTGTCCCAGCGCTTCGACTCGGTGGCGTGCTGTCCGGCCGAACTCCAGCCCAGCGCCCCGCCGTACACCGCCAGGCCCGGATAGAGCGCGAGGTAGAGGAGTCCGAACACGATGGTGATGTAGAACAGGTACATCCACCACCGCGGCAGCGGATTGTTCCACTCGGCAAGGTCCCCGTCCCACAGGTGCCCGGTCGTTCCCGGGTCCGCGCCCTGGGGCAGCCGGCGAACGGTGTTCGCCTTCAGGAACCAGGCGCAGGCAAGGATGGACACGATGGTCACCACCGCGATCGCGATGCCGACCCAGCTGTAGATGAAATCCGACATTACCTGACCTCCCTTGAACCGGAATCGATCGGCGCCTTCGCCTCGGCCGAGGGCCGGTACGGCGCGTCGTCATCGAGCGGAATGCGTTCGGCTTCGCTGAAGGCGGCCCGCTGCCGCTTCGAGTACGCCCACCAGACGATGCCGATGAAGGCCACGAAGGCGATCAGCGTGATGATGGATTGCAGGTCACCCCTGGTCATCGCGTGCTCCTCAATTGGCGGCGACCGGCGTCGCAGCGGGCTTCAGGCTGGTGCCGAGCACCTGCATGTATGCGATCAGCGCATCGAGCTCGGTGAGGCCCTCGACCGCCTTCTCGGCACCGGCGATTTCCGCGTCGGCGTAGGGCACGCCCACGCGCGCCAGCGCGCGCAGCCGGCTGCCGAGCGCCGCGCCGTCGACGGGCGTACGGCCGAGCCACGGGTAGGACGGCATGTTCGACTCCGGAACGACGTCGCGCGGATTGTTGAAATGGATCCGGTGCCACTCGTCCGAATACCGTCCACCGACGCGCGCCAGGTCGGGGCCGGTGCGCTTGCTGCCCCACTGGAACGGGTGGTCGTAGACGAACTCTCCGGCGACCGAGTAGTGGCCGTAGCGTTCGGTCTCCGCACGCAGGGGCCGGACCATCTGGGAGTGGCAGTTGTAGCAGCCTTCACGGACGTACACGTCCCGGCCCGCCTGCTGCAATGCCGTGTAGGGCTTGAGCCCCGCCACCGGTTCCGTGGTCGAACGCTGGAAGAACAGCGGCACGATCTGCACCAGCCCGCCCACGCTCACCACCAGGATCACCAACAGCACCATCCAGCCGACGTTCTTCTCGATCGCCTGATGCCCGCTATCCATGCCCATGATTCGATACCTCTCGTCGCTGCGTTCGTGTCCGGACATGCCCGGCAGGTGCCGGGCGCCTCTCTATGCGTGCGCCATCGCCGGCGCGGGTATCGGGGCGTCCACCGGCCGGCTTCCGACGACGGTCTTCCACACGTTCCAGCACATGATCAGCATGCCGCCCAGGTAGAGCACTCCGCCCACGAGGCGGACCACGTAGTACGGCCAGCTGGCCTTGACGCTCTCCACGAAGGTGTACGTCAACGTGCCGTCCGCGTTGACCGCCCGCCACATCAGGCCCTGCATCACGCCGGCGATCCACATCGCGGTGATGTAGAGGACGATGCCGATGGTGGCCACCCAGAAGTGGAGCGTGATCGCTCGCACGCTGTACATCTCGGTGCGCCCGAACAGCCTCGGGATCAGGTAGTACATGCTGCCGATCGTGATCATGCCCACCCAGCCCAGCGCGCCGGAGTGGACATGGCCGATGGTCCAGTCCGTGTAATGCGACAGCGCATTGACCGTCTTGATGGACATCATCGGCCCCTCGAAGGTCGACATGCCGTAGAACGACAGCGAGGTCACGAGGAACTTCAGGATCGGGTCGGTGCGCAGCTTGTGCCAGGCGCCCGACAGCGTCATGATGCCGTTGATCATGCCGCCCCAGGACGGTGCCAGCAGGATCAGCGAGAACACCATGCCCAGCGACTGTGCCCAGTCGGGCAGCGCGGTGTAGTGCAGGTGGTGCGGGCCGGCCCACATGTAGGTGAAGATCAGCGCCCAGAAGTGCACCACCGACAGCCGGTACGAGTAGACGGGGCGCTCGGCCTGCTTCGGGATGAAGTAGTACATCATGCCCAGGAAGCCCGCGGTCAGGAAGAATCCGACCGCGTTGTGGCCGTACCACCACTGGATCATCGCGTCCTGCACGCCGGCATAGGCGGAGTAGGACTTGGTGAGCGACGCCGGGCTGGCCGCGCTGTTCACGATGTGCAGGATGGCGACGGTCAGGATGAACGCGCCGAAGAACCAGTTGGCCACGTAGATGTGCGGGATCCGGCGCTTCATGATCGTGCCGAAGAACACGATCGCGTAGCTGACCCAGACGACGGCGATCAGCAGGTCGATCGGCCATTCGAGCTCGGCATACTCCTTGCCCTGGGTCATGCCCAGCGGCAACGTCACCGCAGCCAGCACGATCACCGCCTGCCAGCCCCAGAACGTGAAGCCGGCCAGCCTGTCGGAGATCAGCCGCGCGTGGCAGGTGCGCTGCACGATGTAGTACGACGTCGCGAACAGCGCGCAGCCGCCGAACGCGAAGATCACCGCGTTGGTGTGCAGCGGCCGCAGGCGTCCGTACGACAGCCATGGAACGGACGGCAGCAGCTCCGGCCAGGCCAGTTGCGCGGCGATGATCACGCCCACCAGCATGCCCACCACGCCCCAGACCACCGTCATGATCGCGAACTGGCGTACGACCCGGTAGTTGTAGGTCTCTTCTGGATTGCCCGCTGCCGCCTGCATAGTCATGCACTCCGCTGGTTGTGCCGCCTTCCAGTGGCGGCCGGCAGATCATCGCAATGCAGCGAAGCTGCCTTGTTGATATGGATCAACCCCCGGTGCGGAAGCCTGGGAGGCAATGCCCGGCATGGCCATGCAGCGGCCCCGGCACGCCCCCGCGCAGGAACCGTTCCCACGCGCGTGGCGGTCGTGGACGGCTTCGGGTTCAGGCAGCCGTCGTCAACGGCACGGGCGCGGCCACCCGTACCGGCAGGCGTGCCCTACTGGCGCGGCTCGTCCGACGGACCCCGGTCGCCGGTCGGGCCGGACGCATCCCCGGGCAGCGCTTCCGGTGGCCGGGCCGGCTTCGCACGGTCGTCGTCGTCCAGCAGCAGGCGGTGGGCCGGGCCTTCCATGTCCTCGAACTGGTCGTTGCGCACCGCCCACCAGAAGGCAGCCCCGATCGCGATCGCGAGCACCACGGACAGCGGGATGAGCAGGTAGAGGATGTCCATCCGCCGATGATGCATGTTTCACGGAGCGTCGTACCGGTCCGTCCGGGTTGATTGTCCGCGCCCGGTCTGCCGTCTACACTCACGTTACTGGATCCCCCCAAGCCGAGCGCAGGCCTCCCATGCCCCATCCCCTGGATCGCATCCTCAATCCGCGGCGGCTCGCCGTCATCGGCGCCTCGAGCGACCCGGAGAAGCGCGGCTACCGTGCGATCCGCACCCTGATCGCCGACCACTACAAGGGCGAGATCCTCCCGATCAACCCGAAGTCGAGCGATATCCTCGGACTGAAGTGCTATCCATCGATCGAGGCCGTGCCGGGCGAGGTCGACCTCGCCCTGGTCTGCACCCCCGCGAAGGCGGCACCCGAAGTGATCGAGGCGTGCGGACGCAAGGGCGTCAAGGGCGCGCTGCTGCTGGCCGGTGGCTTCAGCGAGGCGAGCGAGGCCGGGCGCCTGCTCGAGGAACGCACGGTCGAGGTCGCCCGTCGCCATGGCGTGCGGCTGATCGGACCGAACACCAATGGCATCTTCACCGCGCGCGAAGCCTGCAACGCGATCGCCTGGTTCGACATCCCGCGCGGTCCGGCGGCCATGCTGGCGAATTCCGCCAACGTGATGCTGTCGATCCTTGCCGAAGCGCAGTTCCACCAGTACTTCGGCTTCAACACGCTGCTGTCCGTGGGCAACCAGTCCGACATCCAGTTCCATGAATACCTGTCCGCGATGGGGGACGACCCGGACACCGGCGCGGTGATCTCGTACATCGAGGGCTTCAAGGACGGACGCGCGTTCATCGAGGCGGCACGGGGCGTCACCCCGAAGAAGCCGATCGTGATGTTCAAGGCGG
>JAIENF010000667.1 GCA_019751575.1 Burkholderiales bacterium | reverse complement strand
GGCAAGCCGGCAGAGCTTCAGGGTCAGCCCCGTTGCGACAGGCACGCCATGCGCCACGATCTTTTCCCTGATGCGCGCGAGCTCGCGGTCGAGCTTGTCCATGTATCCCTTCGAGCCCGTTATGTTCGCGCCATACAGGCGGAAATCAGCGAGCGTCCGGGACGTGCGGGCGAATTTCATTCCCTTGATCGCCATGTCGACCAGCAGTTCTCCGTCCCAGCACACCCGGTTGGCCGCATTGAAACCGCCGGCCGCGACGTAGGCGCGCCGCCTGAAGAAAGTCCCTTGCTGGGTGACCGTGCAGGTCCCCGCCGCATAGGCGCGCAGGTCGAACTGATCCGCAGACCTGCCCCGCAACGAAGGCCTGTCGTTCTCGTCGGTGATGCGGATCCCGCCCGCGAGCACATCGACATCCGGGTGGCGTTCGAAATAGTCCATCACGTAATCCAGGGAGCCGGGCAGCAGTGCATCGTCGGCGTTGATGTATCCCAGGATGTCACCCGTGCTCAGCGCGAAGCCCTTGTTGAGCCCATCTGCAGGGCCTGCATCGGGGTCGAGGCAGCAGGCGCCCAGGCGATCCCGGTAGCGTTCGATGATGCTTCTGCTGCCGTCGGTCGAGCCCGGGTCGACGATGATGTATTCGACGTCCGGGTAGCTCTGGCTCAATATGGAATCGATCGCGCGCTCGAGGAACGTGGCCTGGTTGAAGGAAATGGTGACGATCGAGATCTTCGGCTGCATCGTGTCTTGCGTAGCGGTGTTCGGATGGATTCAGGCGGCCAGCGCCGGGGCTCGGTGACGCGCGACGCCCTCCTGGATGATCGTGCGCAGTTGCGCGGCCGATGCCCGGATATGGAAGTGCTTCTCGAAGCAGTCTACCGCCCGATCGGCGATCGCGCCGCGGGCAGCCTCATCGCGGGTGACCCAGCCACGGATGAGTTCGATGGTGCCTTCCAGCGTGTCCCTGGCTACCAGTCCCGCGCCAGCGGCTTCTATCTCTCGATAGATGTTGACCTGGTCCGAGATCAGGACGGGCAATCCAAGTGCCAGTGCCTCGGCGACCACGATGCCGAAGTTCTCCTGATGAGAGGGCAGGATGAACGCATCGGACGCATGGTATGCGCCCCATTTGGTGGCGCCAGTGAGCATGCCCGTCCAGGTGATCCGGTCGGCGACGCCGAGTCCGGCGGCCATCGCACGCAGCGAGCGACCCCAGTCCTCGTCGTCCGGTCCGGCCATCACCAGTTGCAGGTCGTGTTCAGCCGCCGTGGCGGCCAATGCGCGCACCAGCAGGTCGCACCCTTTCTTCGGGTGGATCCGGCTCAGGTAGAGCAGCAGGCGCTTGCCTTCCAGCGCGGGAAATGCGTCGAGGAAGGCCCTTCGGTCACCGTGTCCGTCCGTCTTCGGCGGCTCGATGCCGAAGCCTGCGACCGCCTCGTTTGCCCGGTACAACCAGAAGGATTCGCGTGCGAGCAGACGCTCCTGCTCGCAGGTGAACAGTACGTTCGTCGCGTCGCGCAGCACCCGGTATTCGGCCCAGGGCCAGTACAGCCATTTCTTTGCGTGCTTGAGCGGATAGGTGCGCCGGAACCATGGATCGAGCATGCCGTGCGGGAAGACGAAGTAGGGCACCTGCAGCCCGCGCAACGCCTTCCAGGTCGCGAGACCGTGGTACTGCCACAGGCCGTGCACCACCACCGCGTCGAACCGGGGCGCGTTGGCCCTGATCCAGCCAACGGCGGTGGGCGCATGGCCATAGCTGCCGCGCGCCGGTCCCAGTGCAGCGAGTGGCGCGGGAAACGGCGGGGTGCTGTCCAGCATGGACGGATGATCGAGCGATGCAACCTCGGACGGCCAGCCCGCCCGCTCCATTTCGAGAACGATCTGCTTCAGGCCTTCCTGTGGCCCGCCGCCACGCGGATCCACGGATCGTATGACATGCAGGAGCTTCAAGCCAGTTCCTGGGACGAAGTCGAAGCGGCCACCAAGCCAGGGATGGAAGTGGAGGTCATCGGTACCTGAGGGTTGCCAACGCGACGTTGAAGGAAGTGCGATTCGAGGAACGAATGTAGCACTTCGATCCGGGGAACCCAGTGAAGAAAGCACGGGTTGACAGGGAGCCCTCGCGAAGCGCCCGTTACCGGAAACCGGTTTCGCCACGCCGTGGATGCCGGCGGAATTGCTGCCGCGGCACTGCGGCCCGCCGCATTTCCGCGGCTGTGCGGTCGATTTCGAGCCAGACACACGGGTGTCATCGGATGGAGCGACGCTGTCGGATCGGTCTGGAGAGTCAGGCTTCGTCAGGATAGGTCTTTGCGTGTTCGGCCCGTTGCAACCCACGCGGCGGGTGGCGCCAACCCCGAAGACAGTCGCCGCCGACCCCTGGCGAAGGGTCGAAAACATCGCCAAACCCCTGTGGATTATTGCATTTCGTATCGCCCGGACGCTGCGTACACTGGTCGTGATTGTTGTAACCTCGAATTTCGATCGATTGCTTGCAGGCGTCCTGTTGAAGGCGCGCGCTTACTTCGGGCTTCATCCTGAAGCAGCAGACTGCCCGATCTCGCTGTCCGCCTTTCCCTCGGCAGCGACCCCCAAAGGCCACAAATGAGCGCGACGCTTCCCCAGACTCCCCTTCCGATGCCCGAAGCCGCCGCGGGAGCCGGCGATGCGGCGCCCGGTGCGATCGTCGTCTGGCGGCAATCGCTGCAGGTCTGGTTGGCGCTTGCCGTCGGTGCCGTACTGCTCTACGCCGCCTTCCATACCGGTCTGGATGCCATGGTACGGATCTGGCGCGATCTCGAGGAGTACAGCTTCGGCTACATGGTGCCCGCGATCACCGCCTTCCTCATCTGGCAGCGCAAGGACAAGCTGGAGCGGCTGGCGTTCGATGGCCACTGGATGGGGCCGGCCGCCGTCGTGGCGGGCGCCTTCCTGCTGATGCTGGCGAACCTGTCCACGATCACCGTGGTCGAGCAGTACGCTTTCCTGCTGACGCTGTTCGGCGTGGTGCTTTCGCTGACGGGCTGGCAGGCGTTTCGCATCATCCTGGTTCCGCTGTTGATCCTGTTGTTCATGATCCCGTTGCCGCTCTTCATGATCAACCAGTTGTCCGAGGTCCTGCAACTCATCTCGTCCGAACTGGGCGTGATGGTGATCCGCGCCTGCGACATCAGCGTGTTCCTCGACGGCAACGTGATCGACCTGGGCGTCTACAAGCTGCAGGTGGCCGATGCCTGCAGCGGCCTGCGCTATCTGTTCCCGCTGATGACGCTCGGCTTCATCGCAGCCTACCTGTTCAACGCGCCGCTCTGGCAGCGCGCGATCATCTTCCTGTCGACGATTCCCGTGACTGTCGGCATGAACAGCCTGCGCATCGGCATCATCGGCGTCACCGTGAACATCTGGGGAATCCAGATGGCCGAAGGGTTTCTGCATTTCTTCGAAGGCTGGATCATCTTCATGGCTTGCATGACGGTGCTGCTGGCAGAGATGTGGCTGCTGCTGCGCTTCACCAGGCCGCGCCGCACGTTGCGCGATTCGTTCGTGCTCGAGCCGCCGGCGCCCATGCCCCCGGGGGCCGTGGTGCGCCACCGTGCCATCCCCAGGACGCTGTGGGTGGCCCTCGTGCTGGTTGCGCTGGCGGCGTTGGCCAACAACTTCACCCCCGAACGGCAGTTGATCAAGCCGGAGCGCAAGGAATTCCTCGACTTCCCGCTGTCGGTGGAAGGCTACCGTGGACAGCGCGAACGGCTGTCCAGCGTCGAACTCGACGTGCTGAAACTCGACGACTACATCTACGCGAACTTCCGTGATCAGGCGAATCGCTCGATCAACTTCTATGTCGCATGGCATGACATCCAGGGCCGGGGTACGGTGTCGACCCATTCCCCGCGTTCCTGCATGCCTGGTGGTGGCTGGAACATCACCGAATTCGACGAGAAGATCCTCGATGGATTGGGGCCGAACGGCGGGCCATTGCCGGTAAATCGGGCGGTTATCAAGAAGGGCGAGCAGGCGCAGGTGGTCTATTACTGGTTCCACCAGCGTGGCCGCATGCTCACCAACGAATTCGCCATCAAGTGGTTCATCTTCTATGACGGGATGACGCGCAAGCGCACCGATGGCGGGCTGGTGCGTTTTGTTGCGCCCCTGCAGCCGGGCGAGGCGATCGAGGATGTGGATCTGCGGCTGGTGCAGTTCATTCGCGCGATGAATCCCCGGTTGCAGGGTTACCTGCCGAACTGATGCTTGCCCTGTGCCCACCGGTGCCCGGATTACGATGACTCTCCGATGACAGCCCTGCTCGCGATGATGACGGCTCTCGTCATCAGCATATCCCTTACGCCCCTGATGATCCGGCTCGCCCCGCGGATGCGCATGGTCGATCTCCCCGACCCGCGCAAGGTGCACCTGACGCCGATTCCTCGGGTCGGCGGGCTGGGGATTGCGGTGGGTACCCTGACCGCGATAATGCTTTTCGTACCGATCGACGGCATCGTGGGCTGGTATCTGTTCGGGGCGGCAGTGCTGCTCGTGTTCGGGGCGGCAGACGACTCGATGGAACTCGGTCACTGGGTAAAGTTCGTCGGCCAGTTCATCGCGGTGATCCCGATCGTGCATTTCGGCGATCTCTGGGTCACCACGCTGCCCGTGTTCGACATCGCACTGTCGCCATGGATCGGCAAGCCGTTCACCGTCATCGCCATCGTCGGGGTGATCAACGCGATCAACCATTCGGACGGGCTCGATGGCCTCGCCAGCGGCGAGGCGCTGATGAGCTTCGCCGCGATCGCCTACCTGGGTTTCCTGGCCGGTGACGGTCAGTGTCTCGCCATCGCCGCGGCGGCGGCGGGCGGCATCCTGGGCTTCCTGCGCTTCAACACGCACCCGGCCCGCGTGTTCATGGGCGACGCAGGCAGCCAGTTCATCGGCTACACGCTGGGCGTGATGGTGGTGCTGCTCACCCAGAAGGTGAACCCGGCGCTGAGCATGGCCATCCCGGCACTGCTGCTCGGCCTGCCGATCGTCGACATCATCGCGGTGTTCGCCCAGCGCATCCACGGCGGCATGAACTGGTTCAAGGCGTCCCGCAACCATATCCATCACCGCCTGCTGGCGATCGGCTTCCAGCACTACCAGGCGGTGCTGATCATCTACACCGTCCAGGCCGTCATGGTGGTCAATGCCGTGAACCTGGCCTATGAATCAGACCTCGTGATCATCGGCCTGTATCTCGCCTTGAGCGCGCTTGTGTTCATCGCACTGATCGCTGCCGAGCGCACCGGCTGGCGGGCCGACGTGGCCGGGCGAAGCTGGCTGATCCTGGGCATCCTCGACTCGATCCACGAAAGCAAGGCGGTGGCCGTCGTGCCGCGCTGGCTCGTGTTCGTCGCAGTCCCGGCGTTCATGGTCGTGGCATCGTTCTCGGTGAACGAACTGGCCGTTGATTCCAAGGTGGCACTTGCGCTGGTGGCGCTGCTGCTGGTGGCATACGTTTCGCTGCGCAAGAAATCGCATGGCGAGTACCTCTCGCGCCTCGCAGTCTATGCGCTTATCCCGCTGCTGGTCTGGTCCGGACAGCCGGGAGGGCTGCCTGAGGCTGCCGAATACAAGCCGTTCACCGATGTTTTCTTCATCGCTTTGGGTATCTGCGTGCTGCTGGCTGCGAAGTTCGCTGCCGACCGCGATCAGTTCGCGCCCAATACGATGGATTTCCTGCTGCTGCTGTTCGTCGTGATCGCCGGTTTCGTCCTGAGTTCTGGCGAAGAAACCACCGCGCGGCTGGGTAGCCTGCTGATCCAGGTCGTCGTATTGTTCTACGGATGCGAACTGATCATGCGGATCAGTCGCGCCGGCGCTCAGGTTCTTTCCGCCGCAGCCGCGGTCTCTCTGGTGGCCATCGCGCTGCGCGCTGCAGGTTGATGCAGCGGCGTGCGCCAGCCCGTCATCGAATTCGAATACTCAAAAGGACGTCAAATGGCACCGTCGGAAACTAATGGCAAGGTTGCGTTGATCACGGGTGTGACCGGCCAGGATGGCGCATACCTCGCAGAGTTCCTCCTCCGCAAGGGCTACATCGTCCACGGCATCAAGCGGCGGTCTTCATTGTTCAACACGAACCGCATCGATCACCTGTACGAAGATCCCCATGTATCCAATCGACGGTTCATCCTTCATTACGGTGACCTGACAGACTCGACAAGCCTGATCCGGATCGTCCAGCAGGTGCAGCCGGACGAGATCTACAACCTTGCTGCCCAGAGCCACGTCGCCGTCTCGTTCGAGGAGCCCGAGTACACCGCCAATTCCGACGCGCTCGGCGCGCTTCGCCTGCTGGAGGCGATCCGCATCCTCGGGCTCGAGAAGAAGACGCGCTTCTACCAGGCCTCGACATCGGAACTGTACGGGCTGGTGCAGGAGATTCCGCAGAAGGAAACGACACCGTTCTACCCGCGTTCGCCGTATGCGGTTGCCAAGCTCTATGCGTACTGGATCACCGTCAACTACCGCGAGTCGTATGGCATGTACGCGTGCAATGGCATCCTGTTCAACCATGAGTCGCCGATCCGGGGCGAGACCTTCGTCACGCGCAAGATAACGCGTGCGCTGGCCCGCATAAAGCTGGGGCTGCAGGATTGCCTGTACCTGGGCAACATGGATTCGAAGCGCGACTGGGGCCACGCCCGCGACTACGTCGAGATGCAGTGGCTGATGCTCCAGCAGGCGCAGGCCGAGGATTTCGTCATTGCGACCGGCGTGCAGTTCAGCGTTCGCGAATTCGTCGAGATGGCCGCGAAGGAACTGGGCCTCACGATCTCGTGGAAGGGCACGGGCGTGGACGAGGTCGGCTACGACGCGGCCGGCCGGAAGGTCGTCGCGGTCGATCCGCGCTATTTCAGGCCGGCAGAAGTCGAGACGCTGCTGGGCGATGCTACGAAGGCAAAGGAGAAGCTGGGTTGGACCCCGCGCACCACCTTCGCCGAGCTGGTCAAGGAGATGGTGCTGGAAGACCTCCGGTCGGCTGAACGCGACGAACTCATCAAGAAGCACGGCTACAAGGCGTTTACGTTCAATGAATAGACTGCTTTCGCCGGGGCAGCGGATCTACGTTGCCGGCCATCGCGGGCTGGTCGGGTCCGCGATCGTACGGCGGCTCGAGGCGGCGGGATACCGCAATCTCGTCGTGCGTACCCATGCCGAGCTCGACCTGCTTGACCAGCGGGCGGTGGCCTCGTTCTTCGAGCGGGAAAAGCCGGATGTCGTGGTGCTGGCGGCGGCCAAGGTCGGCGGGATCGTCGCCAACAACACCTATCGCGCACAGTTCA
>JAIENF010000046.1 GCA_019751575.1 Burkholderiales bacterium | reverse complement strand
CGCGCGTCAGGCGGCGCTGCAGTTCGCGGTAGAGCGGCACGCCGGACGCGCCATCGGCGTGCAGCGGCGAGGCACCGACCGCGTCGGCGGGCGTCGGGCGCGAGGCTGCGCGGGGGTGGCTGTCGATCGGCATGGCGCTTCGAGTCTAGTCGAACCATGCCGCGATGGGAACGGATTCATATAGATGAGTTGTTTGACTCCCCCGGGGCGGCTCACTATGATTGACGTCCTTTCGCCCCGTCGGCGCCGGCCGATCCCAGGTCCGGCTGGCGGGGCGACCCTGAAATCCCCAGGAGGAACGATGATTCACTTCGTGGTGCACGAAGACGGTGACGGCGTCGGTGTCGTGGTCGTCGAAGGCGTCAAGTCCGGAGCCGAACTGACCGGCTGGATCATGGAGCAGGACACCGAGATCAAGGTGGTCGCCAAGAGCGACATCCCGATCGGCCACAAGGTCTCGCTGACCGACTACAAGCCGGGCGACACCGTGATGAAGTACGGCGTCGATATCGGCAAGGTGGTCGCGCCGATCGCGCGTGGCGAGCATGCGCACGTGCACAACATCAAGACGAAGCGCTGGTAGCCGACGCTGGTAGCCGACCCCACCCGACTAGAGGAATTCCGACATGGATCTGAGCAAGGCCACCTTCTGGGGCTTCAAGCGTGAGAACGGCCGCATCGGCGTTCGCAACCACGTGATCATCCTCCCGGTCGACGACCTGTCGAACGCCGCGGCCGAAGCGGTCGCCAACAACATCAAGGGCGCGATGGCGCTGCCCCACCCGTACGGCCGCCTGCAGTTCGGCGCCGACCTCGACCTGCACTTCCGCACGCTGATCGGCACCGGCTCGAACCCGAACGTCGCCGCCGTGGTGGTGATCGGCATCGAGGACGGCTGGACCAAGCGCATCGTCGACGGCATCGCCGCCACCGGCAAGCCGGTCACCGGCTTCGGCATCGAAGGCCATGGCGACCACGAGACCATCCACCGGGCTTCGAAGGTCGCGCGCGAGTACGTGCAGTGGGCGTCCGAGAAGCGGCGCGAAGAGCGGCCGCTGAACGACCTGTGGGTGTCGACCAAGTGCGGCGAGTCCGACACCACCTCGGGCTGCGGTGCAAACCCCACCGTCGGCAACGCGTTCGACAAGCTCTACCCGCACGGCACCACGCTGGTGTTCGGCGAGACCTCCGAGATCACCGGCGGCGAGATGCTGGTGGCCGAGCGCTGCCGCACGCCGGAAGTCCGCGAGAAGTTCATGTTCATGTTCAACCGCTACCAGGACATGATCAACCGCTGGAAGACCGACGACCTGTCCGAGTCGCAGCCGACCAAGGGCAACATCGCCGGCGGCCTGACCACCATCGAGGAAAAGGCGCTGGGCAACATCCAGAAGATCGGCCGCAAGTGCCTGGTCGACGGCGTGATCGACAAGGCGGAAGCGCCGACCCATCCCGGCCTGTGGTTCATGGACTCCTCCTCGGCCGCGGCCGAGATGGTCACGCTGTGCGCGGCGTCGGGCTACACGGTGCATTTCTTCCCCACGGGGCAGGGCAACGTGATCGGCAACCCGATCCTGCCGGTGATCAAGATCTGCGCGAACCCGAAGACGGTGCGCACGATGGGCGAGCATGTCGACGTCGACGTGTCGGGCCTCCTGCGCAAGGAGATGAACCCCGACCAGGCCGGCGATGCGCTGCTCGAGTGCATGTTCCGTACCGCCAATGGCCGGCTCACCGCGGCCGAGGCACTGGGTCACCGCGAGTTCGTGCTGACCCGGCTGTTCGAGAGCGCCTGATTTGGGCGTGGCGGTGCCGCCCGCAGGCAGCGATGCGGGCGGTGGCGGCAGCGACTCCGGTCCCGGCCCCGGCAATCCGTTTGCCGGGGCCGAGTCGCGTCCGCACGTCGAAGGCGCGTTTGCACGCGAGGAAGTGGCCCTCGCCAACCGCAATCCGGGCATGCCGCTGGAAGGCCTGCGCTACGACGTCACGCCGCAGGGGATGCACTACCTGCTGTCGCATTTCGACATTCCCGAGGTCGATCCACAGGGATGGCGACTGTCGGTCGGCGGCCATGTGCAGTCCGGGCTGTCTTTCTCGCTGGCGGACCTGAAGCAGCTGCCGACGCGCACCCTGCGCGTTACGCTGGAGTGCGCGGGCAACGGCCGCGCCGGCATGAGCCCTCGCTATCCGAGCATGCCGTGGATCGGCGAGGCGGTCGGTACCGCCGAGTGGACCGGCACGCCGCTGCGGGGGCTGCTCGAGAAGGCGCAGCCGGCAGGCTGGGCGAACGAGGTGGCCTTCCTCGGACTCGATCGCGGCTTCGACCGCGGCGTCGAACATCACTACGGACGCAGCCTGAAGCTCGAGCAGGCGTTGTCCGACGACGTGCTGGTCGTGCATGCGATGAACGGCCAGCCGCTGCTGCCGCAGCATGGCCATCCGTGCCGGCTGATCGTCCCCGGCTGGTACGGCATGGCCAGCGTGAAATGGCTGTCGCGCATCGAACTGCTCGACCGCCCGTTCGACGGCTTCCAGCAGGCCGTCGGCTATCATTACCGCAAGTCGGCCGGCGATCCCGGCATTCCGGTGACCACCCTGCGCGTGCGTGCACTGATGGTGCCCCCGGGCATTCCCGACTGGTACACGCGGCGCCGCCTGCTCGATGCGGGGCACGTGGAACTGCGTGGCCGTGCCTGGGCCGGGTCCGGCGTGCCGGTCACCCGCGTCGAAGTGGCCGTCGACGGCGAATGGCGCGATGCGGTTCTGGCACCGGCGGGCGTGCACCGGTATGCATGGCGTGCATGGAGTTGCCCGTGGGAGGCGACGCGCGGCGAACACCTGCTGCAGTGCCGGGCGCACGCGGCGGACGGATCCGTGCAGCCGATGCAGCCCGACTGGAACACGGCGGGCATGGGCAACAACGCAGTGCAGGCAGTACAGGTCACGGTGCGTTAGCGTATCCGACGATCGGCAGACTCAACGACCAGGAAGCTCCACGATGGACCAGGCGACTCCTCCAGCCGGCAACGGCAGCATGATCAAGGTCTCGGTATGGCGCAGCACCGGCCCCGGTGGCGTCGCGGCCGGCGAAGGCCGGTTCGAGGCCTTCGACGTGCCGCGCCAGCCGAGCCAGACGGTGCTCGACGTGGTGACCCACATTCAGCGCCACCTCGATCCGACGCTGACCTACCGTTTCGCCTGCCGTGTCGGCGTCTGTGGTTCGTGTGCGATGGTCGTCAACGGCGAGGCGCGGTGGACCTGCCGCACCCATGTCGACAAGGTATCGCAGGACGGCACGCTCGAGATTTCGCCGCTGCGCAACCTGCCGGTGATCCGCGACCTCGCCACCGACATGAGCGAGTTCTTCGACAAGTGGGCGCGTGCGCGCGGGCAGTTCACCGGCACCCGCACCCGCAAGGACGACTTCGCCGTGGTGTCGCCGCTGTCCGCCGAGCGCCAGCAGGTCGATCTCGGCATCGAGTGCATCGGCTGCGGCGTGTGCTACTCGTCCTGCGATGTCGTCGAATGGAAGCCCGACTACCTCGGTCCGGCCGCGATGAACCGGGCGTGGACGCTGGTCAACGACACGCGCGACCAGGCGCAGCGCGAGCGGCTGGCCGCGGTGGCCGGCGATGCAGGATGCCACGCCTGCCATACGCACATGACCTGCACCGAGCGCTGCCCGAAGCACCTGCCGCTGACTTCGGCGATCGCCGGGCTCAAGCGCGTCACCACGCGTGCGCTGCTGAAGGGTGAGCTGTGAACGCCCGCACGCAGGCATGGCTGTGGTTCGCGCAACGGGCTTCGGCCGCGCTGCTCGGCTTCTTCGTGCTGGTGCACCTGGCGACGATGATCTACGCGGTGCGCAGCGGGCTGTCCGCCGGCGAGATCCTCTCGCGCACCCGCGGCAACACGCCCTGGATGCTCTTCTACGCCATGTTCGTGGTGGCCGTGGCGGTGCACGTGCCGATCGGCCTGCGCAACATCCTGGCCGAGACCTTCGCCTGGCGCGGTCGTGGGCTCGAGGTGGCGGTGCTCGCGATCGGCGTGTTCTTCCTGTTGTTCGGCCTGCGCGCCGTGTGGGCGGTGTACGCGCCCGGGGCGGGTGCACTGTGAGCCGGGCCTGGCGCAACCGCAACCATCCCGCCTGGTGGGCGTTCATCGTGCACCGGGTGTCCGGCCTGGTGCTGGCGGCATTCATCCCGCTGCACTTCTGGGCACTGGGCCAGGCGCTGGCCGGCGAGGCGGCGCTCGAGGGCTTCATCGCATGGACCGCGAACCCGCTGGTGAAGGTGGCCGAGTTCGGACTGGTGATCGCGCTGGCGGCGCACCTGGCCGGGGGCATGCGGTTGCTGATGCTCGAGTTCCTGCCGTGGCGCGACTGGCAGAAATCGCTGTTCGCGGTGTCGGTGGCGGCGAGCATCGGTGCCGGACTGCTGTTCGCGCTCAACATGGGCTGAGAAATCGGGGGGCGGCGGCAAGGGCCCGGGACTGGCGGATTCCGCGCGCAGACGGCATGATGCAGCCGCGTGTCAGAACCCGAAACGGCAAGTGCACCAGGAGGACAGGATGAAACGGCTGACGATGAAGATCGTCGCGGCAGCGACCGCGACCATGGCTCTGGGCAGTGCAACCCTGGCGCTGGCCCAGGCGCCCGCCTTTCCGACGAAACCGGTGCGCATGGTCGTGCCGTTCGTGGCCGGTGGCGCCACCGACGTGGTCGCGCGGCTGCTCGCCCAGGGCCTGAACGAACGCTGGGGCCAGAGCGTGCTGGTCGAGAACCGCGCCGGCGCAGGTGGCACCATCGGCAGCGAGATCGTTTCCCGCTCCAATCCCGACGGCTACACGACCCTGTTCGCTTCCGGCAGCGTGCTGTCGGCGAACCAGCACATGTACCGCAAGATGAGCCATGATCCGGGCCGCGACCTCACGGGCGTCTCGATGGTCGCAAGCGGGCCGATGGTGATCGCGGTCGGGCCGAATTCGAAGTTCAACACGCTGATGGACCTGGTCAACGCCGTCCGCGGGGCGCCCGGCAAGTTCACCTACGGCTCGGCCGGCGTCGGCAGCCAGGTGCACCTCGCGGCCGAGAGCTTCGAGTTCTTCGCGAAGATGGATTCCGTGCACGTGCCTTACAAGGGCGAGGTCGTCGCCATCACCGACCTGATCGGCGGGCAGATCGACTGGGCGGCGCCGAACCTGGGCGCGGCGATCAACTTCCTGCGCGACCGCAAGCTGCGCGCGCTGGCCGTCACCGGTCCGAAGCGGTCGCCATCGCTGCCAGACGTGCCGACCGTGTCCGAGGCCGGCATCACCGGCTTCGAGAACGTCGGCTGGTTCGGCGTCGCGGTGGTGACCGGCACGCCGGCACCGCTGGTGAACCGGATGGCGGACGACATCTCGAAGGTCACCGCAGGGACGACCTTCCGCGATCGCCTGACCGGCCTCGGCATGGAAGCCGTCGGAAACCGCCCCGATGAGTTCAACAAGTACATCCGCTCGGAGATCACCCGCTGGGGCCGGATCATCCGGGAGCGCAAGATCACCGCGCTGTAGCACGCGTACAGGAACGGCATGCAGATCGATCTCAAGCAGGTGGAAGACGCCGCCAAGGAGTTGTACATCCGGGCGCTCAAGGTGCTGCCGCCGGACATCAAGGACGGCTTCACCGGGCTGGTGAAACGCGAGACCAACGCCACCGGCCAGTCGGTGCTGGCGACGATGATCCGCAACATCTCCGTGGCGGAATCGACCGACAACCTGCTCTGCCAGGACACCGGGCTGCCGATCTACAACGTCGAGATCGGGCGAAACGTGCAACTCGACGGCTTCGCGCTGAAGCAGGCGATCCGCAAGGGCTGCGAGCGGGCGACGACCGAATACCCGCTGCGTTCATCGGTCGTTCACCCGGTCACCCGCGTGAACGAGCAGACCTCGTGCGGCCCGCTGGTGCCGGTGATCAACATCGACTTCGTCGATGCGAACGACCGGCTGTCGATCGAGATGATCCCGAAGGGCAGCGGCTCGGAGAACAACACCTTCCTGCACATGGCGATCCCGGCCGACGGCATCGATGCGATCAAGACCTTCGTCATCGATTGCGTGCTCAATGCCGGTGGCAAGACCTGCCCGCCGACCATCGTCGGCGTCGGCGTCGGCGGCACCGGAGACCTGTGCGTGCACCTGTCGAAGGTGGCGGCCACGCGCGCGCTTGGCAGCCGCTGCAGCGATCCCGAAGGGGCGAAGCTGGAAGCGCAGCTCACCGCTGCGGTGAACCAGCTCGGCGTCGGTCCGCAGGGGCTGGGTGGCGATGCCACGTCGTTCGCCGTGCACATCGAAGTGGCGGCCACGCACATCACGATGAACCCGGTGGCGGTCAACATGCAGTGCCATTCGGCGCGCCGCGCGCGCGCGACCTGGACGCCGGCCGGGCTCGAGTACGGCTTCTGACGCCCGACTGCAGCGAACAAGGACACGAGATGGCGCACTACGACTTCCACATGCCGGTGACCGAGGCGCAGGTGCGTGCCCTGAAGGTCAACGACACGGTCACCCTGCACGACACGCTGTACGGCATCCGTGACGCAACGCAGATCCACATGTTCGATCGTGGCCGCACGACGAAGTTCGACCTGCGCGGGCATGCGGTGGTGCACACCGCGCCGAACGTGCGCTGGGTCGGCGAGACCGAGGCCGCGCCGGTCGGCTACGAGCCGGTGTGCATCGGCACCACCACCTCCGACCGCATGGAGCGCTTCACCCGGCCGCTGATGGAACAGAACGGCGTGCGCATCATCATCGGCAAGGGCGGGCTTCGGCAGGGCTCTCTCGATGCCTTCCGCGACCTGGGTGGGGTATACCTCGCGGTGATCGGCGGCGCGGCTGCACTCGAGACCACCTGGATCGAGCAGATCGAGGACGTCGACCTGCACGACCTGAACCCCGAGTCGCTGTGGAAGTTCCGCATCAAGGGTTTCGGGCCGCTGCTGGTCAGCATGGACAGCCACGGCGCGAGCCTCTACACCGAAGTGAACGCGCAGGCGCGCGACCGGCGCGCGGCCGTGCTGGCCTCGCTGGGCGTGAAAAGCTGAACGGACGGGTTGAACCAGCCATGCGACGCATCAAGACCGACATCCTCATCCTGGGCTCCGGCGGCGCAGGGCTGTTCGCGGCGCTGCATGCGCACCAGAAGAACCCGAAGGCGGAGATCACCGTCGCGGTGAAGGGGCTGCTCGGCAAGAGCGGCTGCACGCGCATGGTCCAGGGCGGCTACAACGTCGCGCTGGCGAAGGAAGACTCGGTCGAGCGCCACTT